>CAYRYO010000004.1:0-3516 GCA_964428475.1 uncultured Tissierellaceae bacterium | reverse complement strand
GTATTTAAATATCCCCTTCAAATTTCCCCTACTTCCACCTACAAAACATTTATTGCAGATAATATCCGGTAAATCCTCTGGTGCTTGTCCGTGGATTATATTTATATCTGTAGCAAATTTATCGTTATTCTCTTTTATTAATTCTGCACCTTCAATTTCTCTTTCTACCGCCCAAGCTCTTGCCCCTTGTAATGAAGCTTCTATAGATATAGAACCTGTACCAGCTCCAATATCTATTAATCTATCACCCTTTTCTATTTCTAAATATCCTATAGTTAAAAGTCTTATATTGAATTTAGTCATAGGAATGCTTCCTCTTACAAACATCTCATCTTTAATCCATCTCATTTTCAATTACCACCACTCCAAGCGAAGAAATATCATCTATTTCTTCACCTATATTCTTCGTTATTATATTTTCATCGTCATAAGAGAGATTAAATCCAGCATATATAGTTCCCCTTATGCCCAGATTGTACAATGTCTTTGATATTGAAGACGGCATATTATCCTTATCTATAAGGATAATACACAAATTATGCCTTTTAACTATATTCAAATCTTCTTCCCTTCCATGAAGCGATAAAAACTTAGCATTTTGCCAAGGTTTTTGTAATTTTGACATCATATATTGAAAAGACGATATTCCAGCTAATACTTCTTCGATTGCTATTCCCTTATGCTTTAGAAAATTGACTATTCCAAAAAAATTAGGATCGCCCGATGCAAGTAAGAGTATCTCTTTGTCATCTTCTATATATTCCAATACTTCATCTACTCGACTTACCTTTATTATATCTTCACGAATATCCTTAAGTGTTTCAGCTATTCTTCCAAAAGCCAATATAATCGGTGTATTTTTTATTTGTTCTTCTACTTCTAAAGTTAAATATTCTCGGCTTCCTGGCCCTATACCTGCTACCTTTAGCATATATTTACACCTCTATTCATTGAATAAATAATTACTTTGATATTTATATTTTCATCTTTTAAGTACTTTCTTATTCTCTCTTCTGCACCACTTTCCATGTTTTTAATAACCTTACCATATCCCTCTTCTATACAAATTTCTACCCCTTCTTCAGCTGTAAGGGTTTTGTTTATTGTCTCTAAAAGTTCTATTGGTGCTCCCATAAAGGCTAAATAATATACAAAAGCTTCCATTCTAGCATCACAAACCTTGCTATGAGTATTAAATACTCCTAATGCAAGTTTACAAAACTTTCCTATATGACCTACCAAGGTAATATTTTTAAATCCCTTGCTATAGGCATATAGGAGGCTATCTCCTACGAAATTTGAAATCTTCACCTTTGGATAGTTTATATCTAGTGAATCTGCTAGCTTTTCTCCATAATTCCCTGGAACTAGCACTATATTCTCTTTCCCATGAGTTTTTTCAATCATATCCATTTCCATATATATAGTCTTTAAAAGGGCTTCCTCTGACATTGGATAAACTATACCCTTGCTTCCAATGATAGATATACCACCCTCTATTCCTATGTTTTTATTGAAGGTTTTTTTGCCTACCAGCTCACCCTCTGGGGCATAGATGATTACATCATAACCACCTTTTGATAGTTCCAGTAATTCTTTTTCTATCATCTGTCTTGGAACAGGATTTATTGCTGCATCTCCAATTTCTCCAAAAAGTCCTTTTGTCTTAATTCTGCCTATCCCTATGCCACCATCTATACTTACCTTGCCATCGTCTCTCTTTTTTACCCCTGCAAAAATATGTATTCCATCAGTATTATCCGGATCATCACCCGCATCCTTTTCCACTGAACAAGAAGCCTTATCACTTTCTATATTTTGATTATATACTTCAAGCTTTAATCTTATATTTGCAGGAGTATCTATCTCAACATATTCTATTGTCTGACCTTTTTCAAGCATAATAGCAGCTGCCTTAGCTGCAGCTGTTGCACAACTTCCTGTAGTATATCCACACCTTAATTTTTTGCCTTCTTTGATTACATATAAATCGAGTTTAGACATTTTTCCTTCTACCTCTCTATTCTCTTTCTACCACCATATATAGCAGTGCATTGATTATTGAAGCTGCAACATTGCTTCCACCTTTGTTTCCTATAGTAGAAATAGATGGTATATCATCAAACTCTCTTAGATATTCTTTGGATTCTGCTGCTCCTACAAAACCCACAGGAACACCCACTATGAATTTTGGATTTACTTTTCCTTCTCTTACTAGCTCTAGTATCCTAAAAAGGGCAGTCGGTGCATTTCCTATTACAAATACATCTATACCTTCTTCTACCGCCAAATCGATAGCACAAGATGATCTTGTTCTACCTAGCTGTTTGGATAATGAATATGCTCTTTCATCATCTATAAAATACTTCAATTTACAATTTGCTCCTTGCAAGGCTTTTTTATTTATACCTGCATATACCATCTTGGTATCTGTATATATAGTGATTCCCTTTGATATCTCTTCTTTTGCTATATTTATAAAATCAGCTTTAAAGTCAATTATCTTTCTATATTCAAAATCTCCCGTAGTATGTATCATTCTCTTGGCTATTATGATCTCTTCATCTGAAAAATCAGTATCGCCCATTACCTCATCTATTATATCCATGCTTTTATTTTCTATTTCCATGGGTTTTTTTATATACATATTTATCACTCTTTTCTTTTAGTCTCTATGCTATCAAGTAAATAATCCAACACATCCATATTTCCAAGAAAATTTATATGTTGATAGTAGGCAAGGGTGTTTTTATAACTATATCCACAGTCCCAAGTCCTATTTCCCATTGGTTTCTGTATGTGAAATAGGGAAGGCTCCTTTATTTCTGTCACTGATTTGTGATATTCATTGCCTTTTAATCTTGTACCCTTCTCTCCTAATATTGTATCTTCTTTAAATTCAATATCTACATATCCAAATCTTTGAAGTCTATCAGTCATAGTGGCCTTAGCATTGAATACACCTGCCATAGGATGATTTTCTATCGAATTGGTTAAATATATAAATCCCCCAGATTCTGCTAGTATATGCTTGCCCCTTTGCGATTCCTTATATATGGAATTTAGCATGCTCTTATTATCTGATAAATCCTTTGCATATAGCTCTGGATATCCTCCGCCCACATAAATCATATCACAAGCTGGAACGCTCTTGTCTTCTAATGGTGAAAAATATACCACTTCTGTGAGATTTTCTAATAGCTTTAAATTTTCATTGAAATAAAAATTAAATGCGCTGTCATATGCTATGGCAACTTTTATATCTCTTTTTCTAGCATATTTATAGGATTTAAGCTCAAATGAGTTCATCATGTTTAGTATACCATCTATGTCTATAGTTTTTTCTACTATTTTAGATTTGATGTCTATTAAATCATCATAATCCGACTTTTCCTCTGGATTGATTAGCCCCAAGCTTCTACTTTCTATTTGAAGTTCTTTGTCATAAGGCAAGTATCCCACTACCTTTATATCTATGAATTCCTCTATTTTTTCTTTTAAAAGTCTATAGATCAT
>CAYRYO010000003.1:0-89432 GCA_964428475.1 uncultured Tissierellaceae bacterium | reverse complement strand
GCAAATGAGATGGATATCAAACCCTATGCACAAGACGGAAATAATTCAGGTACACTTGAAGGATTTGCTATTGATGCAACAGGTACTGTGGTTGGAGTCTTTACAAATGGTGAGAGAAAGGCATTAGGTCAATTAATGTTAGCGAAATTTGACAACCCTATGGGACTTCAAAAGCTTGGTGGCAATATGTTTGTAGATACTAGAAACTCAGGTGAAGCGCAATACGGTGGAGCTTCTGTGGCGGGATTTGGAGCTATTAGCCCTGGAAACTTGGAGATGTCTAATGTAGATATTTCACTTGAGTTTACAGAAATGATAACAACTCAAAGAGGATTTCAAGCAAATTCAAGGATAATTACAACTTCAGATGAAATGCTTCAAGAGCTTGTGAACATGAAGAGATAAATCTACTAAATAAGGGGGGATTTCCTCCCTTATTTAAAGCAAAGGTGTGAATTATTTGATAAAAGTTAATAGATTAAACAAGAAAGAACTTGTAATTAATAGCAACTTAATTTTATTTGTAGAAGCTACTCCAGATACAGTTATTTCTTTTACAAATGGAAGTAAAATTGTAGTACTTGATACTCTAGATGAAATAATTGAAAAGGTAACAGAGTATAATTCAAATATCAACGATTTTAAAAGTAGACATACAGGAAAAGAGGTGTAAATATTGGATATAGCAACCTTTTTAGGGTTATTTTTAGGATTTGGATTTGTAGCCTGGGGAATTTTAGAAGCAGGAGACTTAGTGACTTATGTACATATGTCATCTCTTTTAATTGTTTTAGGAGGTACTATTGGAGCTACAATGGTAGCTTATCCAATAAATGATTTAAAAGGCATTGGAGGAATATTTAAGAAGGCATTTTTTTATAAAGAAACTCCAGTAAATGGACTAATAGAGCAAATAATTGAACTTGCAAATGTTGCTAGAAAAGAAGGCTTGCTCGCATTAGAGGAATTTGGTGAAAATTTAGAAGATGAATTTTTAAAGAAAGGAATAAACCTTATAGTAGATGGTACGGATCCTGAACTTGTAAGAAATATCTTAGAGACAGAATTGGTCTTTTTAGAAGAAAGACATGATCAGGCAAAGGGAATGCTAGAGGCAATGGGAGCATATGCTCCAGCTTTAGGTATGATAGGAACGCTTATAGGACTTATCAATATGCTGAAGAAAATGGATGACCCTTCTGCAATTGGACCAAATATGTCAGTTGCTTTGATTACTACATTTTATGGTTCAATATTTGCCAATCTTATATTTTTACCATTAGCACAGAAGTTAACTATAAGGAGTAAATCAGAAGTATTATTAAAGGAATTAGTATTAGAAGGTTTACTGTCTATACAGGCCGGAGAAAATCCAAGAATAATAGAAGAAAAGTTAAAGACATTTATTACTCCAGGTTTAAGAAACAAAATAGATAAGGAAGTAGAAAGTGGGGCAGTGTAATGGCTAGAAGAAAGAAAAAAAAGAGTGGTGGTGGTGGAGCTCCTCTATGGATGACTACGTATAGTGATATGGTAACATTACTTCTGGCCTTTTTTGTACTATTATTTTCTTTTTCTGAAATTGATGCTGAAAAATTTAGAAGCATAATGAGTAGTTTTCAAGGAGGTACTGGAGTACTGGAAGGTGGAAAAAACTTAGATTTTGAACCAAATCCAGCAAATCAAGAACTGGAAATAGATACAGAACTTGCTGGGTTACAAGAAAACCTTGAAGAATATGTTGATACATTGGGACTAGGTGAAAGGATAGAGATTGTACCTGAAGAAAGAGGCATTATAATAAGATTCATGGATAATATATTTTTTGATTCTGGAAGTGCGATAGTAAAAGAACAGTCCTTTGAAATATTAGATGCAGTTTCCGAAATACTAAATAGAGAGGAATTTGAGCAAAAACAGATAAAAGTTGAAGGACATACAGACACTGATCCAATCCTTAGATCTGCAAAATTTCCTACTAATTGGGAATTATCATCTGCTAGAGCTACAAATGTACTCAGGTATTTAGTTGAAAGCTCTGATATAAATGGACAAAGAATTTCCTCATCTGGATATAGTTATTATAGAAATATAGCCCCTAATGATACTCCAGAAAACAAAGCAAAAAATAGAAGAGTAGATGTAGTAATATTAAAAGATATATTCCAAGAGTTGGAACCATAGAAGGAATGGAGTGGTAATATGTTTAAAAATAAAACATTAATTATAGTTATATCTATAGTATTAGCTTTAGTAATCGGTATAGTAGCAGGTGTGCTGATATATCTTAAAAGTACAGGTGAGAAAAAGGTAAAAGAAATACCAACATATACTGTAGAAATTGCAGATTTATATGGAAATGTTAAAGACAGTAAGAAGATATTAAAATTAAATATAGTAGTTGAAACAACAGATGCAAAACTTCAAGAAATTCTCTCTAATAAGATGTTTTTAATAAGAGATAAAGCTAATGAAATAATAGTTACAAAAACAGAGGAAGAACTAAGAGAAGAAAAAGGTCAAACCTTGTTGAAAGAAGAAATAAAGAAAGACTTAATTACAATATTTGAAAATGATAAAATAACAAATGTATACTTCAATGACTTTATAATTCAATAGGAGGGATAATATTGTCTGAAATAATGTCACAAAGTGAAATAGATGCCCTTCTAAATGCATTAGACTCAGGGGAATTAGATGTTGAAGAAATTAATGAGATTGATGAAGCTAAAAAAGTCAAATTATATGATTTTAAAAATCCACAAAAGATATCTAAAGAACAACTTAGAACGCTAGAAATAATTCATGAAAATTTCGGCAGACATTTACAAACCTTTCTTACAGGATATTTAAGAGCATCAGTAAAGACTGAAATACTTACGGTAGATCAATTTGCTTATAGTGAATTTAGTAACTCTTTACCAAATCCAGCATTTTTAAATATTATTGATTTTAAACCTTTAAATGGACAAATGATAATAGATATTTCTACAAATCTAATATATACAATAATAGATAGACTGTTAGGTGGCGCTGGAGTCGAAAAACAGGAACTTAGAGGGTTTACAGAAATAGAACTTTCTCTTTTAAAAAGGATGATGCAAAAGATAGTGAATGATCTTAAAGACGCTTGGAGCAATGTAATTGATGCCATGCCAATTTTAGAAAAGATTGAAACCAATCCACAATTTGCTCAAATTGTTCCACCAAATGAAACCATTGCACTAGTAACTATGAATGTTAAAATAGGATCTCTAGAAGGAATGATGAATATATGTATACCATATATTTTATTAGAGCCAATATTAGATAAATTAAACACTAAATTTTGGTTTACAACTTCCATTAAGGAATATTCAGAAGAAAATGCAACTATTGTAAAGAATAGAATACTTGGCACAAAAGTACCATTAGTTGCATATTTAGGAAGTACGCATGCCTTGGTAAAAGATATAGTTAATATGAAAAAAGGAGATATAATCAAATTACAAAAAGATGAAGAATCTCTAATTGATATAAAGGTAGGAAGTAATGTAAAGTTTAGAGGAGAAATAGGAGCCATGAATGGAAAAGTTGCAGTGAAAATACTTGAAGTTGTAAAGGATGGTGAAGTTGAAAATGACTAGTGATATGTTATCTCAAGACGAAATTGATGCATTGCTTAAGGGCGGTAGTGATGATGAAGATGAAATTGACTTTTTTGAAGATGAGATAGAACAAGAAACGGAGAATATATTAACAGCAATAGAAATAGATGCATTAGGCGAAATAGGAAATATAAGCATGGGAACTGCAGCTACTACACTGTCAACATTATTAAATAGAAAAGTTAATATCACAACTCCTACAGTTGAAGTAACAAATACAGAAGAATTAGCAAAGGAATATGTTAAACCATTTGTAGCAGTAGATGTAAGTTATAAGGCTGGATTAGAGGGTTCGAATATTTTAATATTAAACTCGAATGATGCTAAAGTAATTACCGACCTTATGATGGGAAAAGATGAATTTGATATAGAAAGAGATTTAAGTGAAATGGATTTAAGTGCAGTAAGTGAAGCAATGAACCAAATGATGGGATCATCTTCTACTTCTTTATCAGAGATGTTTATGAAAGTAATAGATATCCAACCACCGAATTCAATGGAGATAACCTTTTCGGAAGAAAAAGAAAAAATAGATGTATTGATGGGGGATACATCTGTTATTAAAATTTCATTTAAAATGGTGATAGGAGATTCAATAGATAGCAGTATAATGCAGCTGATTCCTTTAAGCTTTGGACGTCAAATGGTAGAGAATCTTATGAATCCACAAGGAAGTAATGTGCAAGAAGAAATAGTAGATACATCCGACGATAATTTAGATATAGAGCAAAAACACTATAATCAAATTCAAAACGATGCTGATCATATAGAAGAGAGAAAAGTCAGCAAAAGTGTTGATAGAAATGAAAATATAAATTATAATAATACTATCCATGAAGACGAAGACATGGTAGTAGTGAAAAAACCTGAGTTTAAAAGTTTTATTACTGAAGATATGCCAAGCAATAATTCATCTATTGATCTAGTAGGAGATATACCTATAGATATCGTAGTAGAACTAGGAAAAACAAGTAGAAAGATTAGTGAAATATTGGAGATGGGGCAAGGTACAGTTTTGGAACTTAATAAATTAGTTGGTGAACCTTTGAATATTTATGCAAATGGTAAATTTATTGCTAGAGGTGAAGTAGTTGTAATAGATGATAGTTTTGGGGTTAGAGTGACAGAAATAGAGAATACAAATAGAAGAATAATTTAATTAATATTGGAGGTATTATGATGTCAAATGGAATATTAGTTGTTGATGATGCATCTTTCATGAGGATGATGATTAAAGATATTTTAACCAAAAATGGATTTATTGTATTAGGAGAAGCTGAAAATGGTCAAAAAGCTATTGAAAAATATAAGGAATTAACACCTGAACTTGTAATAATGGATATTACAATGCCTGAATTAGATGGAATACAAGCTGTGAAAGAAATTAAAAAGATAAATAGTAGTGCGAAAATAATTATGTGCTCAGCTATGGGTCAACAAGCGATGGTAATAGAAGCTATACAGGCAGGAGCCAAAGATTTTATAGTGAAACCGTTTCAAGCTGATAGAGTAGTAGATGCAGTGAAGAAGGCTCTAGGATAGAGATGAAACCTTTGAAGTATATATTATCTTCTATGTTTTTATTTTTTTTGAGCGAACAAGTTTATGCTAGTGGATATGAAGATGTAAGTTTGGCTAAAACTATACTTCAACTTGTGTTTTATCTGATTGTATTTGTAGTAGTTATATTTATTACGCTATATGGCACTAAATTTATAGCTAAAAATTATAAAGCGATTAATAATAGCAAATATATGAAAATTATAGATGTATTGAATATACAAAACGGCAATAAATTAATTATTGTCAATGTAAATAAAAGAAATTATATATTGTCAATTTCAAATACAGGAATTACTTTAATAGATACAATTGAATCTGAAGATTTTGGAGAAGAAGATTTCCAAGACTATTTAAACAAGCATATCAATAAAAAAGATACTCAAGGAATAGATTTGAACTTATATATAAATAAAATAAAAGATAAATTTGAATTTTCAAAAGATAAGGAAGATAAAAGATGAAAAAGGTTTTTAAAATAACAATTGTAGTATTTATTTTTTTAATTGTATTTTCATCTCTGTCTTTTGCAGAACCTTCACTACCATTTTTAGATGGACAGATAAGTATAGGAAGCGATGGAGAACCTGAAAGTTATGTATTTTCAATTCAGCTTTTATTGATACTTACTGTACTAACATTGGCACCTTCAATACTTATAATGATGACAAGTTTTACGAGAATCTTAATAGTATTGGGATTTATTAGAAGTGCTTTGGGTCTTCAACAAACTCCTCCTAATCAAGTCGTTGTAGGACTATCCTTGTTTTTAACTTTTTTTATTATGATGCCTGTTGCAACAGAGATAAATGATGATGCAATAAAACCATATTTAGCCAAAGAAATATCTCAAGATAAGGCGATAGAGGAAGCACTTAGCCCTATAAGGGAGTTTATGTTTAGGCAGACAAGAGATAAAGATATGGCTTTATTTATAAGTATGAATGAAAAAAGCAATGTAAGCAATTTAAATGAAATACCCACACATATTATAATCCCAGCGTTTATTATATCTGAATTGAAAACGGCATTTCAAATAGGATTTATTATATATATACCCTTTTTAGTTATAGATATGATAGTAGCTAGTACGCTTATGGCGATGGGAATGATGATGTTACCTCCAGTTATAATATCATTACCTTTTAAAATATTAATGTTTATATTAGTAGATGGTTGGAACTTAATCATTAAATCATTGGTTATAGGGTTTAAATAGGAGTGATAAAATGAATAATGTAGATATGTTAAAATTAGCTCAAGATGCTATAAGAACTGTTCTTTTTAGTGCAGCTCCTATGCTAATAATTAGTCTAACTGTAGGATTAACAGTTAGTGTAATTCAAGCTGTTACACAGATTCAAGAGGCAACTTTGGCTTTTGTTCCTAAAATCGTAGCGGTATTTATATCTATGTTAATATTTGGACCCTGGATAATTAAGTTAATTACTGAGTTTACTTCAGGATTATTAAATAATATTAACCTATATATATATTAATATATAAAGGGTGACTTGAAGTGCAAGAAATATTAGATATGATTTTTAGTCAATATGAAATATTTTTGATAGTTATAGTTAGAATTTCTGGTATATATATCTTTTCACCATTTTTCAGTTCTCAGAATGTTCCTTCTAGCATGAAGATAGGCTTAACTTTTACTTTAGGATTGATTCTTACACTAGCTCTTCCTGAAGGGATAATAATATCAGATCAATCTATGGTATTATTAATTGTAAGAGAGTTTATGGTAGGACTTATAATTGGATTTATAGCATATGCATTTATGACTTCTTTTTATGTATTAGGACAATTAGTAGATATGAAAATTGGATTTGGAATGGCCAATGTATTTGATCCTCAAAATAAAGTACAAGTTCCTCTTATGGGTAATGTTTATTATATCCTTGCATTTTTATTTTTATTAATGTTA
Source organism: uncultured Tissierellaceae bacterium (assembly GCA_964428475.1). GTDB lineage: Bacteria > Bacillota > Clostridia > Tissierellales > Tissierellaceae > JARICQ01. Next base: position 82,292 of record CAYRYO010000003.1, on the reverse strand, counting down.
AATGGTCATCACATAATAATAAAGGCAATTATTGATAGTTATAAATTTATACCTATAGGAACATTTATCTATAATGAAGATGTACTAAGTATAATAGTAAATAGTGTAGTTCAATCATTTAATATTGGATTTAGACTTAGTTTGCCTATACTAGCAATTGTTTTTTTAACTGATGTATTATTGGGAATAATGGTAAAGGCAATTCCACAAATGAATGTGTTTGTTGTAGGGATGCCTCTAAAGGTATTTATAGGGTTAATAGTAATAATGCTTACAATGCCAATTTTTTATGGTTCTGTAAGCGGAATTTTTGACTTAATAGTAAATGATATATATCATTTACTTAAATTATAGATAGGTTGATTTTATGATAATAAAATTAAATTTACAGTTGTTTGCCCAAGGCGAAAAAACTGAAAAACCAACTCCTAAAAAAAGAAGAGAAGCTAGAGAAGAAGGGCAGATATTACAAAGTAAAGAAATAAATAGCGTGGTTATATTGTTTAGTTGTTTTTTTTCTTTAAAAATTTTTGGAGGAATGATAAGCAGTCAAATAGAGAAATTATTAATTGATAGCTTTAATATTATTCCAAATGTAGATGTTTTTTTTTATGAAAATAATTTATTAATTAATTTTATGAAAATAGGTTATGTGATTGCACTTACTATAATGCCAATTTTAGTTGCAGCGTTTTTGTCAGCATTAATAGTAAATTATCTACAAGTAGGATTTATTTTTACTACCAAACCGCTAAAATTAAAATTAGATAGATTAAATCCAATTGAAGGATTTAAAAGGATGTTTTCTAAAAGGGCATTAGTAGATCTTGTAAAATCAATATTAAAATTAGTTTTAGTTGGATATATAGCTTATATGTATTTACAGAATAAGATGGTAGATATTGTGAAACTCTCGCAAATGAGTGCAAATAGTGCATATAGAATATTTGCAAATATGACATTTAACTTTGTCTTAAGGTTATTAGCGGTACTTTTAGGGTTATCAGCATTAGACTATTTTTTCAAGTGGCAAGAACATGAAAAAAAATTAAAAATGTCTAAACAAGAAATTAAGGAAGAATATAAACAAAGTGAAGGAGACCCCTTAATTAAAGGGAAAATAAAAGAAAAACAGAGAAGTATAGCAATGAGTAGAATGATGCAAGATGTACCTAAGGCTGATGTAATCATTACAAACCCTACTCATTATGCGGTTGCAGTAGTATACGATAATGAATCATACGAAGCACCATATATAATAGCGAAAGGCGCAGATCTTGTAGCACAAAATATAAAAAAAGTAGCAAAAGAAAATTCATTGCCTATAGTAGAAAATAAGTATGTTGCTAGAACTATTTATGAAACTGTAGAAATAGGAGATATAATTCCAGAAGACTTATATGAAGCCGTAGCAGAAATATTGGCATATGTATATAATTTGAAAAATAGTGATTAGGGGGGGAAAAGATGAAGCTAAGTGATATTTTAATTGCTTTAGGTATAATAGGAATGGTTCTTCTTATTATTATACCTGTGAACACAGGCATTATAGATTTTCTATTAAGTTTAAATATAGCCTTGTCTTTGTTAATACTTCTTCTTTCTATGTACACTGAAGATGCGTTGAAATTATCAGTTTTCCCTTCTTTATTGTTATTGACTACTTTGTTTAGACTTACCCTCAATATATCAACTACTAGAAGAATATTAATAGACGCTGATGCAGGAAAGGTAGTAGAAGCATTTGGTTCATTTGCTATTCAAAACGACCCTGTTGTAGGATTTATTATATTTTTAATTATAGTTATTATAAATTTTCTAGTAATTACTAAAGGTGCCGAGCGTGTAGCTGAGGTAGCTGCTAGATTTACGTTAGATGCTATGCCGGGAAAGCAGATGGCAATAGATGCAGATTTAAATACTGGATTAATAACAGATGCAGAAGCAAAACAAAGAAGAAAAGAAATTCAACAATATGCTGACTTTTATGGTGCTATGGATGGAGCAAGTAAATTTGTAAAAGGAGATGCTATAGCAGGTATCATAATTGTTATAATTAATATTAGTGCTGGATTTTTAATTGGAGTAACAATAAAGAATATGACATTAATGCAAGCGTTGCAAAAGTATACTATTTTAACAGTTGGAGATGGATTAGTAGGTCAAATTCCAGCCTTGCTTATATCTACATCTACTGGATTAGTTGTTACTAGAGCAGGAGCAGAATCAAATCTAGGTAGTGTTTTAATCAAACAACTTTTTGGGAATGATCCAATAATATTATATATTATTGCAGGAGTAATAATGATACTTGGATTGTTTACACCGTTACCTTTATTTGCTAATATATTAATAGCAGGATTTTTTATTTTTGCAGCTATAAAATTAAAAGGAACAGTAGAAGAAATAGTAGAAGAAGATACATCGGGGGCAGAAGAGTTAAGGAATCCAGAAAATGTACTAGGCCTTTTAAAAGTAGACGATATAGAGTTGGAATTTGGATACGGACTTATACCTCTTGCAGATGTGTCACAAGGCGGAGACTTATTGGATAGAATAGTTATGATTAGGCGTCAAATAGCTATGGAACTGGGGTTAGTAGTTCCGATTGTTAGGTTACGGGATAATATTCAATTAAATCCAAATGAGTATATTATAAAAATAAAGGGTATTAAAGTATCAAGTGGTGAAGTATACTTTGATCATTATTTAGCAATGGATTCGGGTATGGGTGATGGTGATATAGAAGGAATTGAAACAGTAGAGCCGGCATTTGGATTGTCAGCTAAATGGATAACAGAAAAAGAGCGAGAAAAAGCAGAAATATATGGATATACTGTTGTAGATCCACCTTCTGTTATAGCTACTCACTTAACTGAAATTATCAAAGAAAGAGCTTATCAATTAATAGGAAGACAAGATGTGAAAATATTAATAGAAAATGTAAACGAAGAATATCCAACAGTGGTAGAAGAAGTAGTTCCTAAGTTATTATCTGTTGGAGATATTCAAAAAGTACTTTCAAATCTTCTTAGAGAGCAGATTAGTATAAGAAATATGGTTACTATTTTAGAGACATTAGCAGATTACGGAGGAATAACAAGCGATACAGATTTACTGACAGAATATGTTAGACAAAAACTATCAGGTTATATTACGAATAAATATGTAGATAATAATAATTTAAATGTAGTCACATTGGATAACGATGTTGAAGAATTAATAATGAATTCAATTAGTAAAACTGATACTGGATCATATCTGTCTATTGAGCCAAATCAAGTACAGTTAATACTTAATAATACTTTTAAAACCATTCAAAAGTTAACTTCAATGGGTGAACAACCAATAGTTTTGACTGCTCCTATTGTAAGATTATATTTTAAAAAGCTAACAGAACAGATGACAAATGATATAATTGTTATATCATATAATGAAATTGAATCGAATGTTGAGGTTCAATCAGTTGGGGTGGTTGGAATATAATGAAAATAAAAAAATATTTAGCTGAAACAAATCATGATGCTATGCAAATGCTAAAATCTGAACTTGGACCAGATGCTGTTGTTTTAAGCACTAGAACAGTTAGAGCGAAAGGAATATTTAAGTATTTCAAGAAGCCTTTAATTGAGATAACAGCAGCATATGAAGAAAAAGATATAATAAAAAACAGACAAGGTATTAGAAAAATTAGCAATATAGATAATATAACGGATGAATTAAATGAAATAAAAGATTTGGTTAAAAAAATTTCTTTAAATGAAGACGATAGTAGATTAAATTCTACTATTCTGATAGATTATTATGAAAAGTTAGTGTCAAATGGTGTAATGCCCAAGATAGCTTATGATATATTAAAAAATATAGAAGAAGAAGTAGATTTAAATACAAAAGAAGAAGAAACTATAAAAAATATAATCGAATATAATTTAACAGAAATACTTGGAGAGTCTAAAGGTATAGTGGTAGGAGAAGAGCAAGAGGTTATATTTTTTATTGGTGCAACTGGAGTTGGTAAAACAACAACTCTAGCAAAGATAGCTGCAAATTTAGTTTTGGAAGATACTGATGAAATAGGCCTAATTACTAGTGATACTTATAGAATAGCTGCTGTAGAACAGCTTAAAATATATAGCAATATTTTACAATTGCCACTTGAAATAGTATATAATAAAACTGACATGACAAAAGCAGTTGAGAAATTTAAAGATAAGAAGATTATATTAATAGACACAGCAGGTAGAAATCACAATGATTTACAACAAATAAAACAATTAAATGATATATTAGATATAGAAGTGAAAAAACAGATATTCTTAGTTATCAGTGCAAATACTGAATATGGTTTATTAAAGCCATTAATTGACAAATATAGTTTTTTAGATGATTTTAAACTTATAGTAACAAAAATAGATGAAGTGGAAGGTTATGGAAGTTTGTTGAATATAAGTTACATAACTGCCAGCGAAATTTCATATTACACTACAGGACAAAATGTTCCAGATGATATAAATAAAATGAATATTAAAGAAATTGCCATGGAGCTTATAAGGGAGAAAAATCATGAATGATCAAGCTGAAAAATTAAGAGAATTAATGATAAGTAACAATAATCTCTCATCATCTGATAATAGAAATAGAAAGTTTTCAAATTTAACAAAAAAAGCAAAGATAATCTCCGTATCTAGCGGTAAAGGCGGCGTAGGCAAAACTAATTTTGCTATAAATTTTTCTATTAGCCTTAAAAGGTTAGGATACAATGTTGTTATTATTGATGCGGATATTGGATTAAGCAATATTGAAATTTTATCTGGAGTTCATATGAAATATTCTATATCAGATATTGTTTTTTCTAATAAGGGGATATTTGAAATAATGGAAAATGGACCAGAAGACATCAAGTTAATTTCTGGGGGTTCTGGATTTAAAGAGTTAAGATTATTTGAAGAAAATAACTTTCATAAATTGATAGAAGAAATAGAAAAACTTCAATCAATTTTTGACTATATTATAATTGATACAGGAGCTGGTATATCTAAATCGGTAACCGATTTTATAATGACAACTGAAGAGGTAATTGTTGTAAGCACTCCAGATCCAACGTCAATAATGGATTCATATACTTTAGTAAAAGCAATACTTAATAGTGGATTTAAAGGTAAAATAAATGTAATATCAAATTTGGTAAATACAAGAAAAGAAGGTAGAGAAATCTTCAATAAATTGCATAGCACTGTTAAAAATTTTCTAAAAGTTGAAATATTCTATTTGGGATATATTGAAAAAAGTAATATTGTAAATAATGCTGTAAGAAATCAAATACCTTTTGTAATATCATATCCTAAAGATTCAATTTCAAAGAAAGTTAATATGATAGCTATGAATTATATAGAAGAATTTTCGCCTCAAGAAGATAGTAAATTTAATTTCGCAAAAAAATTTTTTGATATCTTTTCAAGGAAGGATGATTAAATGAAATCGGATATATATTCTTTATATTTAAATATAGGGATGAAATTAGAAATTGAAATGCTTAAAGGGACAAAAGAAATATCTTATCCTTCACAATTATTAGATATCAAAGACTCTGAAGAGTTTATAATAAGTGGGCCAATAGTAAAAAATGAGTTAGTATTACTTCACACTGGAGAAGAAATAAGAATATCATATATAGTTAAAAATAAAGGAAAACACTATTTTTTAGCTAAGATAATATCAAGAAGTTATACTCATATATATACTTTAAAAATAAAAAAGGTATCAAATATAAAAAACATTCAGCAAAGAAAATATTACAGGCTATTGACAACTCTTAATGTAGTAAAACATTTTAAAGAAAAAAAGTCAAATGTTGAATATAATGATATAGAGAATTGTGAAACTAAGGATATATCCGGTGGAGGAATGAAGATATATTCAAATAAATTACATAACATAGGAGATAAAGTAGCTTGTTCTATAGATTTACTAAATGAGAAAATATTTGTTAAATGCAAAGTGGTTAGGCTAGATAATGTTGACAGTTTTAGTTATAAATATTTAATTGGACTAGAATTTATTGATATAGATGATAAATATAGGGATTTGATAGTAAAGTATATATTTAAAGAGCAAAGAAAATTGAGATTAAAAGGGTTGATTTAAATGATAAGGGTTTTAGTAGTGGATGACTCCGCATTAATCAGAAGAATATTGACTGATATTTTAAATAAAGATAAAGAAATTTCAGTAGTAGGAGCAGCTAAAAATGGTAAAGAAGCTTTAGAAAAAATAGAATTGCTAAAGCCAGATATTGTAACTTTAGATATTGAAATGCCAATTATGGATGGAATAACAACATTAAAACATATTGTGTCAAAATATAAACTACCTGTAATAATGATAAGCACTTTAAGTCAAGAGGGTGCAGAGATGACTTTAAAAGCTTTGGATGAAGGTGCTATTGATTTTTTAGCCAAGCCAACCAATGTTTTTAAATTAAATCAAAAGGAAATTATAGAAGAAATCATAGATAAAGTAAAATCTGCATATAAATCTAAGCCTTTCATTCAAAAAAAAATAAAAAAACCTTTCCAAAACGACAAAGTTACCTCGACAAATGTTATGAAAAGTGATAAATTTAAAACTATAATTGCAATAGGGACTTCAACGGGAGGACCAAGGGCCTTACAGGTTGTAATGGATAGTATACCTGGTGATATAAATGCTTCTATAGTGATAGTACAACATATGCCCCCTAAATTTACAAATTCTCTAGCTGAACGTTTAAATTCTATTTCTGAGATAAATATAAAAGAAGCGGAAGAAGGCGAAGTTTTAAAAAGAGGTTGGGCATATATAGCTCCTGGAGACTATCATATGGAAATAAAAAACATAAACAATAAATTGATAGTAAAATTAAATCAAGAACCTAAGGTAATGGGCTTAAGACCAACAGTGGATATCTTGATGGAATCTGTAGCACATATTTCAAATTATCATAAAGTTGGAGTAATATTGACTGGGATGGGCTCAGATGGTGCGAAAGGTATTTTACAGATGAAAAAAAATAAATCATATACAATATCTCAAGATCAAAGTTCTTCGGTTGTATATGGGATGCCAAGAGCTGCAATTGAAACAGGTGCTATAGATGATATTGTAGGTTTAGATCAAATTTCAAATAAAATAGTAAGCAAACTGGAGGTGTAACCATGGATTTAGATATAAATCAATATATAAGTATCTTTATTGAAGAATCTAAAGAGCATTTACAAAACATGAATGATGTTTTACTAGAGCTTGAAAAAGACCCAACACATACTGGTTATATTAATGAGATATTTAGAGTGGCTCATACTATAAAAGGTATGGCAGGTACAATGGGTTTTCACAATATGTCTAATTTAACACATGAAATGGAAAATGTATTGCAAGCTACTAGAAATAAAGAGTTACGGATATCGGAAAATGTTATAGATATTTTATTTAAATGTTTTGATGCGTTAGATGAATCTGTAAATATTATAATACAAGAAGGCAAAGAAAATACTGAAAAAAATGAAGAATTAATAAAAGAATTAAAATATCTCTTAAATAAGGAAGTATTAAAAGATAAAGAAGATGATAGATACGAAGTTAAAACAGAGATAGACTCGTATGTTGTTGAATTAATTATAAAAGCAAAAAATAAGAATTTAAATGCATATAAAATAGAGTTTACATTAAGTAAAGATTGTATGCTTAAATCTGCTAGAGCTTTTATCATATTTAATACATTAGAAGATATAGGTGAAATAATTTTTTCTTCTCCACCCGTAGAAATGATTGAAGATGAGAAGTTTGAAAGAAAATTTACTGTAGTTATTATAACTGAACTTAATATACAAAAATTAGAAGAAGAGCTAAATAGAATATCTGAAGTAGATGAAATTAAAATAGAAGAATTTGATGAAAGTAATTATAACATAACTGAGGATTTAGAAAATGGAGATATGCAAAATGAGGAATTTGGGGTAAGCGAAGATGGAAATAATAAATTAAAAACTTCTAGCAATAGAGTAACAAAGACCGTTAGGGTTGATATTGATAGACTAGACAACTTGATGAATTTAGTTAGTGAACTTATAATAATCAAGACAAGAATGGATGATTTAAGTGAGAAGTCAACCAAGGTAAATATGAATGAGGCTATTGAGTATTTGGAGAGGATAACCACAAGTCTTCATGATGCAGTAATGAAAGTAAGGATGGTTCCAATTGAAAGAGTATTTAATCGCTTTCCAAGGCTTGTACGAGATTTATCAAAAGATCTAAGAAAAGAAATAGAATTACAGATGAGCGGAGAGGAAACAGAAGTTGATAGAACTGTTATTGATGAAATAGGAGATCCATTGATTCATCTTATAAGGAACTCTATAGATCACGGAATAGAAATTCCAGGAGAAAGAATAAAATTAGGAAAAGATAGAAAGGGTACTCTTATATTAAAAGCTTATCCTGATGGAAATAATGTAGTAATAGAAGTTCAAGATGATGGCAAAGGCATGGATCTTGTAGCTATCAAAAATAAAGCTATAGAAAAAAACTTAATCGATGGGACCGTTGCAGATAATTTAAGTGATGATGATATAATAAATCTTTTATTTGAAGCAGGATTTAGTACATCAGATACAATTTCTGATGTATCGGGAAGAGGTGTAGGATTAGATGTAGTAAAGAGTAAAATAGAATCAATAAATGGAAATATAGAAATTCAAACTGAAAAGGACAAAGGATCACGATTTATTATTAGGATTCCATTAACATTGGCGATCATTCAGGCCTTACTCGTTAATATCAAAGAAGAAATATATGCTATACCTCTAAGTTCAATTACGGAGATAACAGATATTAAAAGTGAGCATATAAGAGATATTCAAGGTAGAGAAGTAGTATTATATAGAAATACAACTCTCCCTATCATAAGGTTGAAAAAAATACTAGGAATAGAAGAAGAAGTGGAACGAGAAAATTTAATAGTGGTTGTAGTTAAAAAAGGAGACAAACAGGCAGGCCTTATAATAGATAATTTAATTGGACAACAGGAGATTGTCATTAAAGGTTTAGGAAAATATTTAAGTAAGATAAAGTATTTATCAGGTGCTACAATTTTAGGAAATGGAAATATATCATTAATACTAGATGTAAATTCATTGATATAGGAGGGATTTCATGTCATCCGGATTAGAAAATAAATATGTAATTTTCAAACTTTACAATGAGTACTATGGAATAAATATAGACTCTGTTATAGCAATAGAAAAAATGGAAAACATAACGAGAATTCCAAATAGTCCCCATTATGTAAAAGGAGTTATAAACTTAAGGGGGGAAGTAATTACTCTAATAGACTTAAAGTCAAAGTTAAATATAGAAATTAATGAAGATATTAATAATTCTAGGATTATAGTTGTATCGACTGAGGAAATAGTAGCGGGATTACTAGTAGATTCATCATCTGAAGTAATAGAAATTGAATCTCAAGATATAGACAATCCACCTGATGCTGAAGGAAATGATACATTAATGTATACAAAGGGTATAGGTAAAGTAAATGGAAGATTGATAATTTTACTAGATCTTACAAAAATACTTGAATACTAAAGGAGTTCTGTTATGTCTATAGATGTTGAAAATTTAAATGGATTTATGATAGATATACTAAAAGAATTAGGAAATATAGGGGCTGGGAATGCAGCTACTTCCCTTGCTAATATGACTTCTAAAAAAATCGATATGGAAGTACCAAATGTTAAGATTCTAGAATTTAATGAGGTTTCTAATGTATTGGGAGGAGAGGAAAATTTAATTATAGGGATTTACTTTGAATTATCAGGGGATTTACTTGGTAATATTATGTTTGCACTGGATATTAACTCAGCTATTAATTTGACAGATATTTTATTTAACAGAGATAGTTCAGAAAAAAATCTAGATGAAATGGATATGTCAGCCCTTTCAGAGGTAGGGAATATAATTGCGTCTTCTTATGTGAATTCTCTATCAGCCCTTACAAATTTAAACATAGTAATATCAGTTCCTTCTGTATCAGTTGATATGGCAGCTGCTATTTTAAGTGTTCCGGCTATACAATTTGGATATGTATCAGATCATGCATTAATGATAGAGAATATATTTGAAGAAGGAGAAAAACATGTGGAAGGAAATTTATTTTTTCTCCCAGATTTAAGTTCCTTTGAAAAGATACTACATGCGTTAGGAGTAAATTAGAATGATAGATACAGTGATAAAAGTAGGTATGGCAGATTTAAATATAGCTAAAGCTCCTGAAAAACTAACTACCTTAGGATTGGGATCTTGTGTAGGTATTACTTTATATGATAAAGCTAATAAACTGGGAGGGTTAGCTCATATAATGTTGCCGTCTAGTCTAGAAATAAAAAAGAATAGCAATAAAGCTAAATTTGCAGATACAGGAATTGATGAATTAATTGAGATTATGATAAAAAAGGGCGCAAACAAAAGAAATTTAGTAGCAAAAATTGCTGGCGGATCACAGATGTTTAACTTCAATTCAAATAATAATATATTAAAAATAGGTGAGCGAAATGTTATAGCGACAAAGCAAAAGCTCAAGGAAATCAATATAAAGGTGATAGCTGAGGATACAGGTGGAAACTTTGGTAGAACCATCGTATTGGATCCCGAAGATGGTTCTTTATTTATCAGAACCATTGGTCATGGTGAAAAGACTATATAGTTCTTTGGAGGAGGAATAAAATGAACATAGAAAATTTATGGATCAAATATTCACAAACTAAGGATATAGAAATTAAAAAAGAACTAATAGAAAATTATATTGATTTAGTTAAAATAATAGCAGGTAGAATGTATAATTATTATGGAAGCAAAATAGAATATGATGATTTGATAGGTTATGGAACATTAGGTCTTATTGACAGTATTAATAAATTCGATTTAAGTAAGAATATAAAATTTGAAACTTATGCTCAAATAAGAATAAAAGGTTCTATTATTGATAGTATAAGAAAATTAGACTGGGTACCAAGGTCATTAAGAAAAAAGTCCAAAGATATACAAAATGTTATCTCAATCCTTGAAAATAAATTTGGAAGGACTCCTACTAATATAGAAATATCAGAACAATTAAATGTATCTTTGAAAGAATTGGAGTTACTGCTTTCTGATATTTCTATTTTTAATATATCATCACTAGACGATATATTAAAAAACAACAGTGAAAGTCCTATTAAGAGTGTTGGTACTACTGATAAACCTGATGAAATGTATGAAAAAAAAGAAATGAAAAGTTTATTGGCAGAATCAATAAATATATTATCAGAAAAAGAAAAATCAGTTATTTCTTTATATTATTATGAAGAATTAACATATAAAGAAATTGGGAAAGTAATAGAATTATCTGAGTCTAGAATATCACAAATACATAGTAAGGCTATTATGAAAATGAAAAATTTTCTAAAAAAACAAGGAATAGAATAGAGGTGTATTATGTATAAAGTTAACGATGAAATATTCTTAGAAAGCAGTAAAGATGGATTAGAAGGGTATATAACCATAGTGGATAAAGATGAGTTTTCTATAGAGGATAAAATGGAGAAGATTAGAAGCCATTTTAAGTTTGGATTAAACGAACCTATAGTAAGACAATTATTAGAATTAAGGGCAAAAGTTGATAAAAGCTTAGTAGCAGAAGGTAAAGATTCTATAGATGGTAAAAATGGAAGTATAAAATATGAGTTTGAAACAAATAAACCGCTTATTCCTAAGATGAATGTTGATGGTACTGTTGATTATAGGGAATTAGATTCTATAAACAAAGTGACTAGCGGAGAAGTTTTAGCTACAATAATTCCACCAATCGATGGAATCGCAGGCAAAAAGGTAACTGGAGAATCGATCCCTTTTAAAAAAGGTAAAATGCCTAAGTTTAGGATGGGGAAAAACACTGTTATTTCAGAAGATGGTATTGTTTTAAAATCAAGCGTAGATGGTCTAATAGAAATTAAAAATGGAAAGATAAGTGTTTTAGAGGTTTTAAACATAGATAATGTAGATAATAGTGTTGGAAACATTGATTTTAACGGAAATATTATAATAAAGAATGATGTACTGAATGGCTATAGTGTTAAATCTAAAGGCTCCGTAGAAGTTAGAGGTGCAATAGAGGGTGGTTATGTGGAATGTGAGGGTGATATTTTAGTTAGAAGAGGAATACAAGGATATAATCAATTAACTATTGAAGGTAGAGGAAGCTTGTCTACAAAGTTTATTGAAAATGCATGTATAAAAGTAAATGGAAATATTACTTCTGAATCAATAATGCATAGTGATGTTACTTCTAAATCCAATATACTCTTACTTGGAAAAAACGCATTGATTGTCGGAGGTATATGTAGAGCAAATCATGAAGTAATCGCAAAAGTAATTGGCTCACCTATGGCCACCAAAACTATAATAGAAGTAGGAATTGATCCAGATATAAAAAAAAATCAGGATAGATTAGAAGAAAATTTAAAAGTTTCAAACGATAATTTAGAAAAATTAAATAAGTCATTGGCAGTATTAGAAAGACTAAGTCGATCAAATAAATTAGATTCTAAAAAACAAGTTTTATATAATGATTTATTAAATGCAAAAGAATCTATTTATTTAGAAAATAAGAGTATAAAAAAAGAGTTGCTTCTTATAAAAGAAAAAGTTGATAGTCTATCTAATGGAAAAGTTAAAGTTTCTGATACAATATATCCAGGTTCTAAAATAATCATAGGAAACAGCTATCTTAATATAAAGAGAAAGATGAATAATTGTACATTTTACAATAACAGTGGGGAGATTAGGATTGGAGCTTATTAAGAGGTGATAAAATGAGTATTAAACCAGTTGATTTTAATGTTATGTTACCGAAGACTCAAGAAGTATCTATATCAAAACATATTGAAAACGTTAAGAATCAGAATGTAGTGGATAGCCAATTTGTTGCAAAAGATAAAAACTTTCAAAGAGATAAAAAAAGAGTTAGAAATACAGAGAAAACTGAGCATTCTAAAGTAGATACGAAAAAAAAATTTAAAGAACAGAGTTCTAAAAAAGATAAATCCAGAAAAAACAAAGATCAAGAAAAAGATGATGATAAGATGGAATTAGGATACAATGTAGATATTAGAATATAGAGGTGAGAAATGTTAAATAATATCTTATATACAATAGGTGTATTACTTATAATATACGCTATATATATTATAAAAAAAGATATAAGCATAAATAAGAATAAAGTTGATGAACTATCTTTGATAGAAACAAATACAAAAAAATATTATCAAGATACTGATAATATTGTATCGAGTTTTGAAAAATTAGTAGATTTAAAGTTGGAAAGCATTCAAGTTAACAATGATATTGTTAAAGATAAGATAGGTGTATCTGATGAAATTCAAAAGATAGAGTTTGGGAAAAAAACAACAAATGATGTAAAGCCTAAAACTATAAATTTAAACAAAGATAATAAAAAGATAATTGAATTATTAGATTTGGGACTTACTCAAGAAGAAATTTCTAAAAAACTTAATAAGGGAATAAGAGAAGTAGATATAATAATTAAAATGCATAAAAAAAAATTATGAAATTTGTTAGTAATATTTTAATAATTGTGATTGATTTAGAAATAATTGTATGTTATACTACTATAGTGATTACACACACTTCTTGATGTTTGAGGTTGTGCCGTAAAGGTTCCTTAAAATATACGATGGAAGTGGAGGAAAAAAACTCGGAGGTGAATAGTATGTCAGTAGTTACAATGAAAAGCTTATTAGAAGCAGGAGTGCATTTTGGACATCAAACAAGAAGATGGAATCCAAAAATGTCGAAGTATATTTTTACTGAAAGAAATGGAATCTATATAATTGACTTACAAAAAACAGTTAAGATGATAGATACTGCATACAATTTCGTAAAGGAAATTGTAGAAGATGGCGGTGAAGTACTATTTGTAGGAACTAAAAAACAAGCTCAAGATGCTATTGAAAGTGAAGCTAAAAGATGCAATATGCACTATGTGAATCAAAGATGGCTTGGAGGTATGTTAACAAACTACAAAACTATAAAAAATAGAGTAAATAGACTTCATGAATTAGGTAAGATGGAAGAAAACGGTGTATTTGAAGTGTTGCCTAAGAAAGAAGTAATTCAGTTAAAGCATGAAGCTGAAAGACTTGAAAAGTTTTTAGGTGGAATTAAAAATATGAATAAAACTCCAGATGTTTTATTTGTAGTTGATCCACGAAAAGAAAGAATAGCAGTTAAAGAAGCACAAATACTTGGTATTCCAGTTGTTTCAATCGTAGATACAAACTGTGACCCAGATGAAATTGATTATATAATTCCTGGAAACGACGATGCAATAAGAGCTGTTAAGCTTTTGACAGAGACAATAGCCAATGCAGTTTTGGAAGCTAAACAAGGGGAACAATTAGAAAATATAGAAGAGTAGATAAATAAGGGTAAGGGTTAAAAGGTTGTTTCCTTTACTCTTACCATTTTTAACAATATAGGAGGAGAAAATATGAAGATAAGTGCTGGCGATGTAAAGGAGCTAAGAGAGAGAACTGGAGCTGGAATGATGGATTGTAAAAAGGCTTTGGTTGAAATGGAAGGGGATATTGAAAAGGCTATAGATTTCTTGAGAGAGAAAGGACTAGCTAAAGCAGCTAAAAAATCAGGAAGGATAGCTTCTGAGGGATTAGTTGATTCATATATTCATGGAGGTAGAATAGGAGTTTTAATAGAAGTTAACTCTGAAACTGATTTTGTTGCAAAAACAGATGAATTTAAAGAATTTGTTAGAGATATAGCCATGCAAGTAGCAGCTACAAATCCAACTTATGTATCAAGAGAAGAAGTAAGTGAAGAAGAAATAAATAGGGAAAAAGAAGTACTTAGACATCAAGCTCTTAATGAAGGGAAACCAGAAAAAATTGTTGATCAAATGGTAAATGGCAGAATAGAGAAGTACTATGAACAAGTTTGTCTTTTGGATCAAAAATTTATTAAAAACCCAGATGTAAAAATTGAAGAACTATTACATGAAAAGATATCTAAAATAGGTGAAAATCTTAAAATTAGAAGATTTGCTAGATTTGAAGTAGGAGAAGGGTTAGAGAAAAAAGAAGAAAATTTTGCTGAAGAAGTTTCAAAACAAATTAATGGTTAATAACTAAAGACTTAATACTTGGAGGGATTTAATGAATCCAATCTTTAAACGAGTAGTGCTTAAAATAAGTGGAGAATCCTTAGCGGGTCCTAAAGGTGTGGGAGTGGATACTGAAACAGTAAATGAAATATCTAAAGAAGTTAAAAAACTATATGAACTTGGAGTACAAGTAGCTATAGTTGTGGGTGGAGGTAACTTTTGGAGAGGTAGAGATACTGTAGATATGGATAGAACTACATCTGATTATATTGGGATGTTGGGAACTGTAATGAATGCCTTAGCACTTCAAGACTCTTTAGAGTTAATAAACGTAGACACAAGAGTTCAATCTGCGGTAGATATGAAACAAATTGCAGAGCCCTATATTAGAAGGAAAGCCGTAAGACATTTGGAAAAAGGAAGAGTAGTTATATTTGCAGCTGGATCGGGTAATCCTTATTTTTCAACAGACACTGCTGCTGCACTAAGGGCAGCAGAAATAGAAGCTGAAGTTATATTATTAGGTAAAAAAGGTGTAGATGGAATATATACTTCTGATCCTAAAATTGATGAAAATGCAAAAAAAATTGATAAACTTAAATATATTGATATTTTAAATATGGGACTTGGTATAATGGATTCGACTGCCACATCTCTTTGTATGGATAATAAAATACCTCTAATTGTGTTTGGAATAGATGAACCAGCAAATATAGTGAATGTTGTTATAGGTAAAAAAATCGGTACTCATGTAAGGGAGGATTAATTATGTTGAGAACACTCTACAAAGATGCTGAAAACAAGATGAAAAAGACAATTTCTGTATACAGTGAAGAATTACAGAGCATCAGAGCTGGAAGAGCTAATCCAGCTTTGCTTGACAAAATTACAGTAGATTACTATGGTCAGGAAACACCTTTAAAGCAAGTTGGTGGTGTATCTGCTCCAGAACCACGATTATTAGTTATACAACCTTGGGATATGAACTTAATCCCAATAATTGAGAAGGAAATCTTAAAATCTGATTTAGGCCTTAATCCATCAAATGACGGCAAATTAATAAGACTTGTAATTCCTATGTTAACAGAAGAGCGAAGAAAAGATCTTAGCAAAGTAGTTAAAAAGAATGGTGAAAATGCTAAAATTGCTGTAAGAAACATAAGAAGAGACTTAATGGAAACTCTTAAAAAACTAGAAAAAGACAAAGAAATTTCAGAAGATGATAGAAGAATTGCAGAAGATGAAATTCAAAAAATTACAGATAAATATATTAAAGAAATTGACAAGATTACAGATAAAAAAGAAGATGAATTAATGGAAATATAAAAGAACCCCTTCTTTACCAGGAGGGGTTTTTTATAATGAGGTGGATATAATGGTAAATGATAAACTGTCAATGGAAGAATTAAAAGATAAAGTAAATACAAGAAATCTTCCAAAGCATATAGCTATAATAATGGATGGAAATGGACGATGGGCTAATAAAAAGTTTTTACCTAGAAATTTTGGTCATCAAGAAGGTATGAAAAGAGTTATAGAAATTGTTTCCCTAGCAAATAAATTAGGAATAGAATATTTATCATTATATGCGTTTTCAACAGAAAATTGGAAAAGACCCCAGGATGAAATTCAAGGGCTTATGAAAATATTAGTTACTTACATAAAAAAAGAATTAGATAAATTACATAAAAACGATGTTAAATTGAATATAATGGGAGATATAACAAAGCTTCCAGAATTTGCAAGAATAGAAGTTTTTAGAGCCATTCAAAAAACAAAGCTAAATACAGGCATGACTTTAAATATTGCATTGAATTATGGTGGCCGAGATGAGATAATAAGAGGTATAAAAGAAATATTAAAAGAGATTAAATTGGGTAATATAGATATAGAAGATATAGATGTAAATAGTTTCAAAGATTATTTATATACCAAGGCTCAGCCAGATCCTGATTTATTAATTAGGCCAAGTGGAGAGTTAAGACTAAGTAACTTTATGTTGTATCAAGTTGCTTATACGGAATTTTATTTTTCTGATATACTATGGCCTGACTTTAAAGAAAGACAATTATTTGAAGCTATAATAGATTATCAAGAAAGAAATAGAAGATTTGGGGGTATCTAAGTGAAAGATTTAAGTAAAAGGGTGTTTAGTGGATTGATTGGTTTTGGACTATTACTTTTCATTGTATATAAAGGTGGAATTTTATTAAATCTTTCTATATATATAGTAGCTATGATAGGTATTAGAGAATTATATAAAGCATTTGAAAAAATCGACATTAGTCCAATTTATTTAATTGGGTATATTGGCACAACCATTCTTTTTTTAGTCTTTGCCTATAATCCAAATTTAATAAAGGTTGCTTTGTCTGTGAGTATAATTTTTACATTATGCTTAATTGTGTTTGCTGAGAATATAAATATAAAAGATGTAGGATTAACACTCTTAGGGATATTATATATACCATTTTTGCTTTTCCATATAATATATCTAGGGAATACAAAATATATTTGGCTGATTTTTATTATATCCTTCGGGACAGACACATTTGCATATATAACTGGAAACTTAATTGGGAAAAGAAAGTTATCTCCTAATGTGAGCCCTAACAAAACAGTAGAAGGTTCAATAGGGGGGATTATAGGTGCCATTTTACTATCATTTATTTATGCTAATGTAAATGATATTGGCAAAACAATTGATATAATGATTATTGCATTTATAGGTTCTATAATTTCTCAAATAGGAGATTTAACTGCTTCAAAGATTAAAAGGTATGCGGGCATAAAGGATTATGGATTTATTATGCCTGGGCATGGAGGCGTTTTAGATAGATTTGATAGTATAATTTTTGCAACTCCAGTAATATACTATTATATTAGTATTTTTATTATTTAATATAGTGATGGGTGGTGTTTATATGTTAACAGCAATATCAGCAGTATTTGTATTTTTAATGGTAATATTAGTTCATGAATTTGGACATTTTGCAGTAGCTAAAATGGTAGGGATAAAGGTAAATGAATTTTCTATAGGAATGGGTCCAAAGTTGATACAAACTAAAAAAGGAGAGACGGAATATACTATTAGAATATTACCAATAGGAGGCTATGTTAAAATGGAGGGAGAAGATGAAAATTCTGACAATCCAAGAAGTTTTAATAATGCCTCTATTTTTTCCAGGATAGGTGTTCTTGTAGCTGGAGCCTTTATGAATTTCGTATTAGCTATAATAGTTCTTTCTGTAGTATCTTTTGGGATTGGAGAACCGAGCACAACTATAGACAGGGTTGTTGCAGATTCACCTGCACAAGAAAGTGGTATAGTTGCAGGAGATATTATAGTTAGCATCCAGGGTGAAAAAACAGACACATGGGATAGTATAATAAATGGCATAAGTGAAGCTTCGCTTGATGAAGATTTGGAAATTGAAATCAATAGAAATGGTAATATGACTACAAAGTTGCTTAGACCTGAGATGGAAGATGGTAGAAAGATAATTGGAATTTACACTAGGCCACAAAAATCTGCTGGATTAGCAATAAAGAATGGTTTTCAAAGAACTGGAACATTTCTTATGCTGATGTTTGATTTTGTAGGCATGATATTTAAAGGTGAAGTAGGGGTAAACAGTTTGTCGGGGCCAGTAGGAATTATTAAAGAAGTTGGAGTGGCGGCAAATATGGGTATATATGATTTATTGCAACTACTAGGTTTTATAAGTATAAATCTAGGTTTTTTCAATCTTTTACCGCTACCTGCATTAGATGGAAGTAGGGTTGCCTTTTTATTTGTAGAACTAATAAGAGGGAAGCCAGTAGACCCAGAAAAAGAAGGATTTGTACATTTTGTAGGATTTATTCTTCTTATATCTTTGATGTTATTTGTAACTTATAAAGATATAATTAATACAAATTTATTTAAGTAGGTGTAGATATGAATAGAAAAAAGACAAAAATTATAAAAGTAGGTAAAGTATTAATAGGAGGAGATAATCCCATATCAATTCAATCAATGACAAATACATCGACAAAGGATACTGTCTCTACGATAAATCAAATAAATGATATGGAAAAGTATGGTTGTGATATTGTGAGATGTGCAATTACAGATATAGAAGATGCTAAAGCAATACCTATAATAAAGGATAGTATATCAATTCCTATAATTGCAGATATACAATATGATCATAAATTAGCTTTGGAATCTTTAAAATATGGAGTAGATGGATTAAGACTTAATCCAGGAAATATAGGTTCATTGGATAATGTAAGAGAAGTAGTAAATGCTTGCAAAAAAGATAATATATCAATACGAGTAGGTGTAAATTCAGGGTCTATAAAACAAGAGTTTTTAGATAAATATCATGGTGTGAATGAGGACTCAATGGTGTATAGTGCACTTGAACAAATTAAAGTACTTGAAGAAATGGAGTTTTATGATATCAAGATTTCTATTAAGGCTAGTTCTGTACCGCTTACAATAAGAGCATGTGAAAAGATGTCTGATTTGAGAGATTATCCATTGCATTTAGGAATCACAGAAGCAGGACCTCTATGGAGAGGAACTATAAAGTCTTCTGTAGGTATTGGTGCAATATTATCTAAAGGAATTGGAGACACTATTAGAATATCTCTTACCACAGATCCTGTAGAAGAAGTCAAGGTAGCAAAAGAGATATTAAAATCACTAAACCTTAGAAAAGATGGCATAGATATTATTTCTTGTCCCACATGTGGTAGAACAAAGATAGATCTAATATCTCTAGTAGAAGAAGCTGAAAAGAGAATATCTGGCATAAATAAAAACATCACAGTAGCCATTATGGGTTGTGCAGTAAATGGACCTGGTGAAGCTAGAGAAGCAGATATAGGCATTGCGGGTGGAATGGGGAATGGAATTATATTTAAAAATGGAGAGATTATTAAAAAGGTACCAGAAGCATTATTACTTGAAACTTTAATAGAAGAAATAGAAAAATTATAAATAAAAATTAAGAAAAGAAGAGAGTGTATTTATTTATGCCTTACAAGAACTTATTATCTTATATGCTATCTAAAGATGATTTTGATAACTTGGAAAATAAAGATATTTATGTAGATAAAGTAAAATTATATAAAGAGAAAATGAGTTTAAATATAAAACTTAAATCTATAAAATTGATTAATTTTATAGATTTAAACAATATAAAACAATTTTTTCAAAATAAGTTCAATGAGTTTGATATAGTTGTGGAACCTATTTATAATATAGATGGGAACAATATAGATAAGTTGAATTTTTACAAGCAGAGTATAATAGATTATATACAGTTGAAAATAAATTCTAGTATTTCTTGGATAAATGATTTAGAAATAGAAATAAATGAATCTGATATATTTATATTTCCTCCTAATAAAGCAGCTTTTTATTCAATAGAGTCAAACGATATAGTTCAAGAATTAAAATCTAATATTTTAGATGAGCTTGGGGTTAATATATCAATTAGTTTATTAGATTCTAAGTTAAAAATAAAAGATGATTTTTTAAATAAAAAAGACAAAGAAGAACAAACAATTGCTACGGAAATAGTAAGTAGGGTGAAAGATGTGAAAAGCGCAAAATTTGTTCCAGAGAATAAAAACTATATATATGGAAAGAAGATTAAAGATGATAAGATTAAGATATCGGATGTAACACAGGAGATAGGTTCTTGTATAGTTGAAGGGAAAATATTTGAATTAGAAACTAGAGACATTAGAAATAATAAAACACTAGTTACATTTAATATATCTGATAAAACTAATTCTATAACAGCTAAGTGCTTTTTAAATGAAGATAAAGCTGTAGACTTTTTAACTAACGTAAAAGATGGTAGTTATGTGTCAATACAAGGAGATGTTGCATTTGACTCATACTCTAAATGTACTGTGATAATGATAAAATCTTTAAATCTCTCAAAAGAAGAAATCAAACAGGATAAAGAAAATGAAAAAAGAGTAGAACTACACCTTCATACACAGATGAGTTCTATGGATGGTATAAGTGATTTGAGAAGTATAGTAAAGAGAGCTAAAAGCTGGGGGCATAATGCTATAGCTATAACTGATCATGGGGTTGTCCAAGCGTTTCCAAATGCCATGGATCTTTCCAAAGAATTCGATATGAAAATCATATATGGGGTTGAAGGATACTTAGTAAATGACAAAAAAGATATAGTGAAAAACTATAATTCAGAGAAGGACTATTCTACTTATATTGTATTTGATATAGAAACTACTGGACTTTCAGCTATAAATGATAAAGTAACAGAGATAGGTGCAATTAAGATAAAAAATGGAGAGATAGTTGATAGATATAGTCAACTTATAAATCCAGAAAGACCTATTTCTGAATTTATAACTAAGCTAACTGGAATAAATGACATGATGGTAAAAGAAAAGCCTACAATAGAAAATGTTATATTGGAGTTTAAGGAATTTATAGGTGAAGATGTATTAGTAGCGCATAATGCTAGTTTTGATGTTGGATTTATTAGAGAGAACATGAAGAAAAAAGGATTAGATTTATCTAATCCAGTATTAGATACACTTGAGCTCTCTAGATCGGTATTTCCAGATTTAAAAAGCCATAAATTAAACATAGTAGCAAAGCATTTAGGAATAAAACTTGAAAACCATCATAGAGCAGTTGATGATGCATCTGCAACTGCTGATATATTTCTGAAGGTAATGGAATTATTAAATGATAAGGATATAAACAAATTTGATCAAATTAATAATTTAAATGTAAAGAAAAACGTTTCAAAGGATGTATCATATCACATAATTATACTTGCTAAAAACTTAATAGGGTTAAAAAACTTATATAAATTGGTCTCAGAATCACATATAAATTATTTTCATAGAAGACCTAGAATACCTAAGTCTCTTATACAAAACAATAGAGAGGGCCTTATAATAGGATCTGCATGTGAGGCGGGAGAATTATATAAATCAATAATAAGAAATGCAAGTAGTGATGAAATAAAGGATATAGTAAAATTTTATGATTATTTAGAAATACAAGCTATTGAGAACAACAGATTTTTAATAAATAATGGAATTGTAAAAGATGAAGAACAATTAAAAGATATAAATAAAAGGATTTGCAAACTAGGATTAGAAAATAAAAAACCTGTAGTAGCAACAGGAGATGTTCATTTTTTGGATCCTGAGGATGAAGTATATAGAAGAATATTAATGACGGGACAGAAATTTTCTGATGCAGATTCACAACCACCTCTATATTTTAAAACTACTAGAGAAATGTTAGATGAATTTTCATATCTAGGAGAAGATATTGCAAAAGAAGTTGTAATAAAAAATACCAACTTAATAAATAATATGATAGAAGATATATTGCCGATACCAGAAGGAACATTCCCACCTGTTATAGAAGGTGCTGAAAAAGAATTAAAGTCGATAACATATAAAAAGGCAGTTGAAATATATGATAATCCTCTTCCAGAAATAGTTGAAAAGAGGCTTAATAGAGAATTAGATTCAATAATTAAAAATGGATATGCAGTTATGTATATAATTGCTCAAAAATTAGTTTGGAAATCATTAGAAGATGGGTATTTAGTTGGATCAAGAGGATCTGTTGGATCATCATTTGTAGCTACTATGAGTGGAATAACTGAAATAAACCCGCTTGCTCCTCATTACGTTTGTCCCGTTTGTAAATATAGTGAGTTTTTTACAGACGGATCTATTGCATCAGGTGCAGACTTAGAGGATGAAGTTTGTCCAAAATGTGGTGCGAATTTTATAAAAGATGGCCATGATATTCCTTTTGAAGTATTTTTAGGATTTGAGGGGGATAAAGAACCAGATATAGACCTTAATTTTGCAGGTGAATATCAATCGGTAGCACATAAATACATTGAAGAATTATTTGGTGAAGGTTATGTTTTTAGAGCTGGTACTATAGGAACTATTGCAGATAAAACTGCATACGGATTTGTAAAAAAATATTTTGAGCAAAAAGATATGAGTATTGGTCCAGCAGAATTAAACAGACTTATTAGTGGGTGTACAGGAGTTAAAAGAACATCTGGTCAACATCCAGGAGGGGTAATGATAGTACCAAAACACAAGGACATTTTGGACTTTACACCTATTCAATATCCAGCAAATGACAAGAAATCAGGTGTTATTACAACTCATTTTGATTATAATGCTATAAGTGGTAGAATATTAAAGTTAGATATACTTGGACATGATGTACCTACAATTATAAAAATGTTAGAAGATATAACTGGTATAACTGCTACAGAAATCCCCTTAGATGAAAAAAACACTATGAAATTATTTACTAGCACTGAACCACTTGGTATTACTAAAAAAGATATAAATTGTGAGGTTGGAACTCTAGGAATTCCAGAATTTGGAACGAAGTTTGTAAGACAGATGCTTATAGATACCAAGCCAAGTACGTTTTCAGAGTTAGTTAGGATAAGTGGTCTTTCGCATGGTACCGATGTATGGATTAATAACGCACAAAACTTAGTAAGAGATGGTATTGCACCTCTTAGAGAGGTTATTTCAACTAGAGAAGATATTATGCTTACATTAATAAATGCAGGTGGAGATAAAAAGAAATCATTTAAAATAATGGAGAAAGTGCGTAAGGGTAAAGGGCTTACTGATGAAGATGAATCTATGATGAGAAATTTAAATATACCGGAATGGTATATCGATTCTTGTAAAAAGATAAAGTATATGTTTCCAAAAGCCCATGCTGCTGCTTATGTAATGATGTCTTTTAGAATAGCATATTTTAAAGTTTATTATCCAGAAGCATTTTACGCTACTTATTTTACAATTAAAGCAAATGATTTTGATTCATCGTTAATACTTAAGGGAAAAGAACATGTTGAGAATAGAATTAAAGAATTAGAAAATATATCTAATGATATTACTACAAAGGAAAAAAACCAACTTACAGTATTAGAGGTAGCACTAGAGATGTATTGTAGAGAATTTTCATTTGTAAATATAGATCTATATTTATCTGATAGTGATAAGTTTATTATTACCGAAGATGGAATATTACCACCACTTAAGAGCGTAGATGGATTAGGTGAAAATGTTGCTAGAAAGATAGTACGAGAAAGAGAAATATCTAGATTTATATCTATTGAAGATCTAGTTTCAAGAACTGCAGTAAATAAAACAGTCCTATCAGCTTTAAAAGACTATAACTGTTTAAAAGGATTACCTGCTAGTAATCAAGTTAGCCTTTTTAATATTTGATTTTTTTATGATTTATGATATAATTAAATAAGCAAATATTAAATTTTCTTGCAAAGAGTGGGTTAACCCACTCTTGATTTTTTATAATTAACATAAAAGTAGGATCTTTTCTTACAATGATGACTATCTATCTGGAGGTGATTAGATTGAACAAAAAATCAATAATAGTTTATGTGGAAAAAATCATAGAATCTATAATAGAAGATTTAGAATATGAACTGGTAGATATTGAATTTAAAAAAGAGGGACCTAGTAAAATTCTTAGGATTTTCCTAGATAAACCAAAAGGAATAACCTTAGATGATTGTCAGATTATGAGCAAAGCAATAAGTTGTGAATTAGATAAAACAGACCCTATCAAAGAAGCATATTATTTGGAAGTATCCTCTCCAGGTTTGGACAGACCACTTAAAAATGATAAAGATCTCAACAGGAATAAAAATAAAGATATAGAAATCAAGTTATATGAACCTTTAGATGGGAATAAACTCGTACATGGTTGTCTAGTAGAATTCGATGAAAATATATTAAGAATTCAATATGAAGATGATGTGATAGTAGATATACCTAGGGATAAAATAGCTTTAATAAGATTAGCAGTTAAATTTTAAGGAGGTTGAATAATGAATGGAGATTTTATTGATGCTCTTAATGAAATAGAAAAAGACAAGGGTATCACTAAAGACATTATTTTTGAAGCACTAGAATCAGCACTTATCTCTAGTTATAAGAAAAACTTTGGTGCCTCTCAAAATGTTGAAGTAGAGATAGATAAAGAAACTGGTAAGGTGAAAGTAAAGGCAATTAAAGAAGTAATTGAGGATGTAGAAAATGAATACCTAGAGATAAGTCTAGATGAAGCGAAAGAAATAAATAGTAACTATCAAGCTGGTGACATTGTAAAAGTAGAGATTACACCAAAGGATTTTGGTAGGATAGCTGCACAAACAGCAAAGCAAGTAGTTATACAAAGAATAAGAGATGCTGAAAGAGATGTTATATTTGATGATTTTATCAATAGAGAAAATGAAATTATAACAGGCTTAGTTCAAAGAACAAATAGAAATAATGTATATATAGATTTAGGTAAAACTGAGGGTGTACTTCCTCCTACAGAACAAATCCCAGGGGAAGAATATAATCAAGGAGACAGGATAAAGCTTCTTATATCAGAAGTAAAGAAAACACCCAAAGGGCCACAGATAATTCTTTCTAGATCACATCCTAATCTTGTTAAACGTTTATTTGAATTAGAAGTTCCTGAAATAAACACAGGAGTAGTAGAAATATTTTCAATATCAAGAGAGGCTGGATCTAGATCTAAAATAGCAGTTTATTCAAAAGACCCAAATGTAGATGCATTGGGTTCTTGTGTAGGATTTAAGGGCAGTAGAGTGAAGATAATAGTAGATGAATTAAGAGGGGAAAAAATAGATATAGTAATATGGAGTAATGACATAAATATATTTATTGCTAATAGTTTAAGCCCTTCAAAGGTAGTAGATGTAATTGTGAGTGAAAAAGAAAAATCCGCAGTTGTAGTTGTTCCAGATTATCAACTTTCTCTTGCAATTGGAAAAGAAGGACAAAATGCAAGGTTAGCAGCAAAGTTAACTAATTGGAAAATAGATATAAAATCTGAAACTCAATATAAAGATCAAAAACAAAAAGATGAAAACATTGAGGAAGAAAAAATTACAGAAAATTTAATAGATGAAACAATAGCTATCGAAGATAATGAAACAAATAAAGAATAAATTTAAAAAAGAAAAATCATAGGTGATTATATGAAAAATAAAAAGATTCCTTTAAGAAAGTGTATATCTTGCAACGAAAGAAAGGCTAAAAAAGATTTAGTAAGACTTGTAAAAAAAGACAATAAAGAAGTTGAAATAGATTTAACAGGAAAGGCAAATGGAAGAGGTGCTTATTTATGCTTAAATCTAGAATGCTTAGATGAAGCTGAAAAAACAAAAAAGATATCTAGAGCTTTAGGAGTAGAAGTATCAAAAAATATATATATGGAGCTGAGAAAACTAATAAATTAAATTGTAAAGTAGAAGATATTATCTGTACTCATAATAGGGGGTATATATATGAAAAAAATTAGAGTATATGAGTTGGCAAAAGATCTTGAAATAAGTAGTAAACAATTAATTGAAAAAATCAAAGAATTAGGTTTAGATGTAAGTAGTCATATGAGTACTTTAGAAAATGAGGATGCAAAGTTGATAACTTCACTTTTAAGCAATAAAGATGAAGATAAAAAGGATAAAATCAAAGAAGAAGCAAAATCTAAAGAAGAAACTAAACCTATAGAAGAAAGGAATGAGGAAGTTATAGAAATTGGAAATACAATAATTGTAAAAGAATTAGCAGATGAAATAGGAGTAAGTCCTTCAAAAGTTATTACGAAACTTATCGGACTAGGAGTTATGGTAAATCAAAATCAAGAAATAGAGTCAGATATTGCTATTGTAATAGGAGAAGAATTTGGAGTTGAAATTGAAGTAAAAGAGTTAGATATAGAAACAGAAACACAAGAAGAAATTGAAGCGATTGAAGAAATTCAGGATATAGATTTTGAAGATGTTCCTGAAGACCTAAAGCCAAGAGCACCAATTGTAACTGTAATGGGTCACGTAGATCACGGAAAGACTTCTCTATTAGATGCAATTAAAAAAACTAGAGTAACATCCTCTGAAGCAGGAGGGATAACTCAGCATATAGGAGCATATTCTGTTAATATTAACGATAAAGATATATCTTTTTTAGATACACCAGGTCACGAAGCTTTTACATCTATGAGAGCTAGAGGAGCACAACTTACAGATATTGCCATATTAGTAGTTGCAGCAGATGATGGAGTAATGCCTCAAACTATAGAGGCAATTAGTCATGCTAAGGCTGCAGAGGTTCCTATAATAGTTGCTATAAATAAAATTGATAAACCTGATTCGGATATTGATAGAATAAAACAAGATTTATTAGAAAATGGTCTAATGCCTGAAGATTGGGGTGGAGATGTTATCACTGTTCCAGTATCCGCAAAAGAACATATAGGTATAGATGAGCTTTTAGAAATGGTACTTCTGGTTGCAGAAATACAGGAATTGAAAGCGAATCCAAATAGACCGGCAGTAGGCATTGTAGTAGAAGCTCAACTAGATAAGGGAAAGGGACCTATGGCTACTTTATTAGTTAAAAAAGGAACTTTAAAGGTTGGAGATATGGTTGTTTCAGGTACTGCTTCTGGTAGAATTAGAGCTATGTTTGATGATAAAGGCAAGAAAACAATAAAGGCAGGACCGTCTGTTCCAGTAGTTATTCTTGGATTATCCGAAGTTCCAAATGCTGGAGATCTAATATATGCTGTGAAAGATGAAAAACAAGCAAGAACAGTAGCTGATAAAAACAAGAATGCAGTTAGATCAAGAGAAATGAAAGGTGATCAAAAGGTCTCTTTAGACGATCTATTTGAAAGAATAAAGCTTGGAGAATTAAAGGATTTAAACATTATAATGAAAGGTGATGTTAGAGGATCAATAGAAGCTCTAAAACAATCACTACTAAAATTAGATACAGATGAAGTAAAAGTAAATGTTATTCATCAAGGTGTAGGCGGAATAAGTGAATCTGATATAATGCTTGCATCTGCTTCTAATGCAATTGTTGTAGGTTTTAATGTTAGACCAAATCTAAATGCTGTTGAAGTAGCTAAGCGAGAAAAAGTTGATATTAGAACATATAGGATTATTTATGAAGCAATAGAAGATATACAATCTGCTATAAAGGGAATGCATGCACCTAAGATAGTAGAGGAAATAATAGGAAGAGCTGAAATTAGGGCAACATTTAGACTTCCAACTGGGAATAGCATTGCAGGTATATATGTATTGAATGGAAAAATAACTAGGAACTCAAAAGTAAGACTTCTTAGAGATGATATAGTAATATTTGAAGGTGGGATTTCATCACTTAAGAGATTTAAAGATGATGCAAAAGAAGTGGCATCAGGTTATGAAGCGGGATTAGGTTTAGATGGTTATAATGATTTAAAAGAACAAGATGCAATAGAGGCTTATATTTTAAAAGAAGTAGAAAGATAGAGGTGATATCATGAATAATAAGAGAATAAATAGGATATCAGAAGAAGTTAAAAAGGTAGTATCTCAATTAATTTATAACGGATTAAAAGATCCAAGGATAAAAGAAATGACTTCAATAACTAGAGTTGAAGTAACTAGAGATCTTAGTTATGCAAAAATATATGTATCTGTTTTGGGTAATGAAAATGAAAAGAATGAAACCATTGAAGGATTAAATAATGCTAAGGGATATATAAGAAAAGAGATAAGCTCAAGTATAGATCTTAGACATGCACCTGAACCTATATTTTATTTAGATGAATCTATTGAGCAAGGAATATATATGTCTAAATTAATAGATAGCTTAAATAAAAAAGATGAAGACAAGGAAAAAAAGGATGAGCAGTGATATGAATTCTAACCTTAATGATGTGATAAAGTGCATAAATAATGCTAAATCTATATATATAGCTTCCCATATACAACCTGATGGAGATAACATAGGATCTCTGTTAGGCTTGGGTTTGGCTTTGAAAAATATAAATAACAATGTATTTTTCCTTAAAACAGATAATATACCTACGGATTTCCTTTTTCTTCCAGGTGTGGATCTTATAAAAGATTATGATGATAATGATATAGATCTTTTGATAACCCTTGATTGTAGTGATGAAGAAAGGCTAGGAGACAATAGAAAACTTTTAACTAAAGCTAAAACTATAATTAATATAGATCATCATATTAGTAATACAAATTATGGTGATATCAATATTGTAGATACTGAAGCAGCGGCTACTTGTGAAATAGTATTTAGATTAATTAAAAAGCTATGTGTTGATATAGACAAAGATATTGCTACTTGTTTGTATACGGGTATTTCTACAGATACTGGTAGCTTTATGTATGAGAATGCAAATGAAGAAACTCATTTGATTGCTGCAGAGCTTTTAAGAATTGGAATAGATAAACAAGAGATTAATATAAATATCTGGCAAAATCAAAGCCTAATTAAAACAAAATTATTTATTAAGACTCTAGAAACTTTAGAAACATATTTTGACGATAAGGTAGCTATTGTTCAGATTACTAGAGATAACTTAAGGTCTATTGGTGCAAGTATGGAAGATTCGGAAGGTATAGTTTCTTTTATACGAGATATTGCCAATGTAGAAGTAGCTATAATGTTAAAAGAATTCGAAGAAAATGAAATAAAGGTAAGTATGCGAAGTAAGAAATATATAGATGTTTCCCAAATTTGCAGCTTATTTAGTGGTGGCGGCCATAAAAAAGCTTCTGGATGTACCATAAAATCTAA
Organism: uncultured Tissierellaceae bacterium; assembly: GCA_964428475.1. Classification (GTDB taxonomy): domain Bacteria; phylum Bacillota; class Clostridia; order Tissierellales; family Tissierellaceae; genus JARICQ01. The sequence continues at coordinate 52,396 of CAYRYO010000003.1, read as the reverse complement.
TATCGAAGAAGCAAAAAAACAGTTAATAAATGAATTAGAAAAGATAATATAGGTGATATAATGAATGGGATACTAAATATTTTCAAACCTAAAAATATGACTTCACATGATGTAGTGAGTATATTAAGAAAAAAGACTGGAATAAAAAGAATTGGACATACCGGAACTCTAGATCCTATGGCTACAGGAGCGCTTCCAATTTGTATCGGAAAAGCAACCAGAGTATCTGAATACCTTTTAAATCTTGATAAAGAATATGTAGCAGAATTAACTCTTGGGGCTAGGACGGATACTTTGGATATGGAAGGAAAAATAGTAGATACTTCTAACATGACAGTTACAAAAGATGATATAATAAATACTGTCCAGAGTTATGTTGGTGATATTAAACAAATGCCTCCTATGTATTCTGCATTAAAACATAAGGGTAGGAAACTATATGAATTAGCGCGTGAAGGCAAAACTATTGAAAGACCTAGTAGAGAAATTAAGATATATTCAATTGAAATTTTAAACATTAAAGATAACAAAAAGATAAGATTTAAAGTTAGCTGTTCAAGGGGAACATATATTAGATCTTTATGTGATGATATAGGTTTTGATTTAGGAACATTTGGATATATGTCTTATCTTATGAGAATAGTAGCCGGTTCATTTGGTATCGAAAACTCCTACAGTCTAGATTATATAAAAGGATTAAGTATAGATGGAATAAAAAATATAATGATTCCTATGGATAGTTCTTTAAATCATCTAGATAGCTTTAATATAGAAGATGAATATTACGATAAGTTAATAAATGGAGTAAAAATCAAACTTGATAATAATATAGATTTCAAAGAAGAAAAATTATATAAAATTTACTGTAAGAATTTATTTATAGGTATAGGAAAAATAGTAAAGCTTGATTTAGAATTATATATGAAAATGAATAAAGTTTTATTAATATAGGGTGGTTTAATGGAAATAATCGATTTATCAAATTATAAAGAAGATAGATTTAATACAGCTGTAGCTCTTGGAAATTTTGATGGAATTCACATGGGGCATCAAGAGTTAATAAAAGATATGGTTTATAACTCAAAGAAAATGGATTTAAAACCATCACTATTATTATTTAAACAACATACTAAAGCTATATTAAATAGTAATTCACCGAAATGTATAACTAATATGGATCAAAAGATGAAAATTGCAGAGCAACTAGGTGTTGAATTAACATATGTTATTAATTTTGATGAAAACTTAATGAAGTTAAATCCTGATGAATTTGTTAAGGAGATATTATTACAAAAGATGAATTCAAAATTAATTGTAGTAGGATATGATTATAAATTTGGTTATAAGGCTCTAGGAGACTTTGATTATTTAGCTAAATTATCAAATAAACTTGGCTATAAACTTAAAGTTCTAAATCCAGTAGAGAATCAAGGTATTATTGTGAGTAGCTCAAATATAAGACAATTAATTAAAGATGGGAAAATGGAAGAGGTCGAAACTAACTTACAAAGACCATATTCTATACTTGGGAAAGTGATAAAAGGTGAAAACAGGGGAACTAAACTTGGATTCCCAACAGCAAATATAGAATTAATAGATAATTATGCAATTCCCAAAATTGGCGTATATAAAACATCTACTATAGTAGATGGTATGATTTATAAATCTGCAACTAATATTGGATATAACCCTACATTTAACAATGATAATAAAGCATTGAAAATTGAGACATATATTTTAAACTTTAAGGGAAACATATATGGTAAGACAATAGAAGTGTGTTTCAAAAGATACATAAGGGATGATATGAAGTTTAATGATGTAAATGACTTGATATTTCAAATGAACTTAGATATAAAAGAAATAGAAAAAGAAGATTAATATTTACATTTTAAATTCTTTATGATAATATTAATATATAGATTTCCTATAGCCATGTTTATCGTTTCCTCGACGTTTTACATAGCTACAGGAGTATTTAAAAAACATGGAGGTGTATTTAATTGCTAACAAAACAAGAAAAAGAACAAATTATCAATGATTACGCATTACACGAAGGAGATACTGGTTCACCAGAAGTACAAATCGCAATCTTAACCCATAGAATCAATTCTGTTAATGAGCATTTAAAAGCTCATAAAAAAGATCATCATTCTAGAAGAGGATTACTAAAAATGGTTGGTCAAAGAAGGGGCTTATTAAGATATTTAAAAAATAATGATATTGAAAGATATCGTTCTTTAATTGAAAAATTAGGAATTAGAGGTTAGTAAGAGCGGGTAAATCCCGCTCTATTGATTTATTAAGAGATTTAAACAAAAGATATAATAATTGTATCAAGGAGGTATTGCATGGAAAAAAAATTCATATACAAATTGGCAGGAAGAGACTTAGAGGTAACTACAGGAAAAGTAGCAGAACAAGCAGGAGGTGCATGCTTACTACAATATGGAGATACAGTAGTATTAGCTACAGCTACAGGTTCTAAAGAACCTAGAGCAGGGATGAATTTTTTCCCACTTAGTGTAGATTATGAAGAAAAAATGTATTCAGTAGGCAAGATACCCGGTGGATTTATTAAAAGAGAAGGTAGACCAAGTGAAAAGGCTATTCTTACTTCTAGACTTATAGATAGACCTATAAGACCGTTGTTTCCAGAAGGATTTAGAAATGATGTACAGGTAATTACTACTGTGCTTTCAGTAGATCAAGATTATTCACCTGAAATAGTTGCAATGATAGGTTCTTCAATTGCTCTTTCAATATCAGATATACCATTTAACGGACCTACAGCTGCGGTGTTAATTGGTAGAGTAGATTCGGAATTTATAGTAAATCCAAATAGCAAAGAGAGAGAAGCTTCAGATATTCATTTAGTAGTTTCAGGAACAGAAGAAGCGATAATGATGGTTGAAGCTGGAGCAAATATAGTAAAAGAAGATACTATGTTACAAGGAATACTAACAGCTCATGAAGAAATAAAAGGCTTATGTCGATTTATAAAAGAGATAGCACAAGAAGTTGGAAAATCCAAGCGAGAATTTGAGGTATTTAAATCTAATGAAGAAATAGAAAAAGAAATAGTTGACTTTGGAAAACAAAAACTCGTTCAAGCTATAAATACTTTTGAAAAACAAGAGCGAATGGATAATATTGATTTAGTAAATACAGAGATAAAGGGATTTTTCACTGAAAAATATCCTGACTTTGAAAAAGATATAGATGAAACAATAGAAAATATGCTCAAAAAAGAAGTTAGAAGACTTATATTAGAAGAAAATACTAGACCAGATAATAGAAAAGTTGATGAAATTAGACCTATATCTAGTGAGGTGGGAATACTACCTAGAGCTCATGGTTCAGGCTTATTTACAAGAGGACAGACTCAAGCACTAACTATAGCTACTCTGGGAGTAATGAGAGATGCTCAAATGATAGATGGCTTAGGAGAAGAAGATTCCAAGAGATACATGCATCATTATAATTTTCCACCATATTCAGTAGGTGACACAAGACCTATGAGAGGTCCTGGAAGAAGAGAAATAGGACATGGTGCTTTAGCAGAAAAGGCATTATTACCTGTAATACCATCAGAAGAAGACTTCCCTTATGCACTTAGACTTGTATCTGAGGTTCTTAGTTCAAATGGATCTTCATCTCAAGCAAGTGTTTGTGGTAGTACATTGGCTCTGTTAGATGCTGGCGTGCCTATAAAAGCACCTGTTGCAGGAATAGCTATGGGGCTTATAAAAGAAGGAGATAAATTAGCAGTACTTGCAGATATACAAGGTATGGAGGATCATTTAGGAGATATGGACTTTAAAGTAGCTGGTACAGAAGAAGGAATAACAGCTATCCAAATGGATATAAAAATCTCAGGAATAGATGAAAATGTATTAAAAGAAGCATTAGAAAAAGCTAGGATAGGCAGATTGCATATATTAAACAAAATGAATGAAACCATATCAATACCTAGAGAAAATGTCTCTACTCATGCTCCTAAGATATATACTATGGAAGTAAACCCAGATAAGATAAGAGATATTATAGGACCAGGTGGCAAAGTTATCAATAAGATAATAGATGAAACGGGAGTAAAGATTGATATTGAAGATACCGGAAAAGTATTTATAGCTGCAGTTAGTTTTGAATCTGGTAAAAAAGCTATAGATATGATAGAAAAGATTGTAGAAGAAATTGAAGTTGGAGAAACTTATTCTGGAAAAGTTACACGAATAACCAACTTTGGTGCATTTGTAGATGTGTTAAATGGTAAAGAAGGCTTAGTTCATATTTCAAACATAGCTAGAGAGAGAATAAACAAAGTTGAAGATGTATTGTCTATAGGGGATGAAATAAAGGTTAAAGTAATGGAAATAGACAAACAAGGTAGAGTTAATCTCTCAAGAAAGGCACTTTTACCAAAGGAAGAAAAACCAAATAAAGAAAAAACAGATGAAAAGTAAGTTATAAAACATGGGTCTATAAGATTCATGTTTTTATTTTAGTATAAAATAAAAACTTCTGAATATATATATAGTATATTATATTGGAGGGATTAAAATGAAGCTATTTATTATTAGTAAAAAAACTATATTTACTATTGTAATTATTATAATGATAATAATGATATTTTTATTTATGTGGTCTATTTATAGTAATACCCAAGAAGTATTTAATCAAGATGTCTACTACAAAGGTGATATGGATGACAAAGTAGTAGCATTTGCATGTAATGTTGATTGGGGAAATGAAGAAATCCCAGAAATGTTAAAAATATTCAAAGATAAAAATATCAAAATTACGTATTTTGTAACTGGAAAATGGGCAGAAAAAAACATTGATATTTTGAAGGATATCTATCATGCAGGGCATGAAATAGGAAATCATGGTTATCAACATATAGATTATGATAAATTAGATTATGAAGCAAATAGAAATGAAATATATAAAGCACATAATATCATAAGAGAATGTTTAGATATAGATGCCAAGTACTTCGCTCCACCTTCTGGAGCATATAATGATAACACTGTTAAAGCAGCTAAGAATTTAAATTACAAGCTTATAATGTGGAGTATAGATACTATAGATTGGAGAGCTGATAGCACTAAAGATGTTATAATTAAAAGAGTTACTGATAAAATACACGATTCTGCTATTATATTAATGCATCCAAAAGAAGAGACAATAAAAGCACTACCAGAATTAATAGATTTTCTGTATGAAAATGATTATAAAATAGGAAAAGTAAATGATATAATAAATAGTAAGTAATAAATTATAGTAGTATTTAATAATAATAGGACAAGCAAATAAAAGGAGGAGAAAATGAAAGTAAATATTATAAACAAAAGCAAATTTGAATTGCCTAAATACAAAACAGAAGGTTCTGCTGGACTTGACTTAAGAGCAAATATATCTGAGAATATAGAATTGAAGCCACTTCAAAGAAGACTTATACCGACAGGACTATATATTTCAATACCAACAGGATATGAAGCCCAAATAAGAGGAAGATCTGGATTAGCATTAAAGCACGGGATTACATTAGCAAATGGGATAGGAACTATAGACAGTGACTATAGAGGAGAGCTAAAGGTGATACTAATAAATTTGGGAGAAGAAGTTTATACAGTAAGAGAAGGGGATAGAATAGCCCAGTTGGTATTTATAAAATATCATATAGCAAATTTAAATCAGGTAGAGGAATTAGATAATACTGAAAGAGGTAGCGGAGGATTCGGACATTCAGGATATTGATATCATAAATAATCTTATCATAATTGATATTACCTTAAATTTAAAGGAGGAAAATTATGAGACTAATAGAATTAGGTGATAAAGAAATAGTAAATTTAAATAATGGCGAAAGATTAGGATTAATATCAGATAGTGATATTATAATTGATAGTGAAACTGGAAAAATTATAAGTCTTTTAGTTGAAAATAAGAAATTTGGAATGAAATTTTTAGGTTTAGATAAAGATGGAATAGAGATTCCCTGGTCTGCTATTAGAAAAATTGGATACGATATGATTATCATTGAATTCGAAAGATAATATTCAAAAAACATATATACAGCTGTATATATGTTTTTTGAATATTATAAAGTAATAAGTAAAACCTATATATTATAAATGTATAGGGAGGAAATTATGAAATTTGAAAACGAATACAAAAATGAAGAAAAAGAAAATGATATTGAAAATATAAAAGAAATTGGAATCTCGAATATACCAGAGCTAAAAAACAATATACAATATATTTCAATTATTGGGGAAATAGAAGGCCATACTATAGCAGCCAATGGTAAAAAAGCGACAAAATACGAACATATTATTCCCTTGTTAATAGCAGCACAAGAAGATCCTAAAATAGAGGGTTTGTTTATAATATTAAATACAGTAGGTGGTGATGTTGAAGCGGGGCTTGCTCTTTCTGAATTGATAAATTCAATAGATAAACCTACTGTATCTCTAGTATTAGGTGGAGGTCACAGTATAGGTGTTCCATTAGCTACCTCAACAGATTATTCATTTATAGTACCGACTGCTACCATGACAATACATCCAATAAGAACTACAGGTTTAGTAATTGGAGTACCCCAAACATTTAGATATTTTCAAAAAATGCAACAGAGAATAATTGATTTTATAATAAGAACATCAAAAATAAATAAAAATACTATAACGGGGTTAATGTATTCTACAGATGAGATAGCCAATGATGTAGGAACTATATTAGTAGGTAAAGAAGCAGTAGATTACAATTTAATAAATGAAGTAGGTGGCTTTTCTATCGCTATTAAAAAATTAAAAGATATGATAGCTAATGAAAATTAGATAGAATCAAAAATTAATATATGCTATAATAAAAATAGTATAGTATTTAAAGGGGGACTTAATTTGATTGCCACTCAAAAAAAATTCAGATATTCTTCAAGGGTTCGGAGTGATATAATTGGCAAAAAATAAAAAGGGATATTCTAAAAATAAAAAAAAGAATAAGAAAATCAATATACTTAATCATAATGAGGAGATTATAGGTATTTCAATAATAGTGCTAAGTCTTATATATTCTTTGAGTTTGTTTAATTTTAATATGGGTATAATAGGTTCATTGCTAAAAAATATAACTTTTTCTCTTATGGGATTTGGTGGTTATATTTTCCCTATATTGTTATTTGCGATAGGATCAACATTTATTATAGATAAGTTTAAAGATAGAAATAAAAAAATCATAATATGTACATCGCTGATATTTCTAAGTGTGCTAATCATATTAGATGGGGTAAATCCCCTTAATTTAAGTTTTATTGATAGAATTAAAAATTCTATAGATTTAAGCAAAATGGGTAAAGGTGGAGGAATACTTGGAAGTTTTTTTGGATTCTTTTTTTATTCTTTATTTGCAGCTATTGGAACATATATTATCTTATCAGTTTGTATAATAGTCAACTTATCAATATTAATAGATATAAAGCTAATAGACATTATAGCTTCATTTAAAAAAGAATTTGAAAATGCAAAAAATAAACGGACAAATGTACAAAAGAATAAAAATAATTTATCCAATTTAAATAAAAAAACAAATAAAAATGTATCCAAGTCTACAAACAATAATTTTATAAACACCAATAATGATGATATTAAAATATTAGACTATAGATCGCCTGATTTTAAAAAATCAAAACAAGAATCAGAGTTAGATCAGAAAAACAATGACATTAATATTGAAGAAGAGATAAAGATAAAGAACAAAATAAACTTAACTACATATAAAATTCCTTCTTTAGAGTTTTTAAGTTCTCCAATTTCAAATAATGATGATCAAGATGACAAGCAAATAAGAAAAAATGCAAAGCTTATAAAAGAAACAATGAAAAATTTTAATATTGAAGCAAAAGTAGTTCAAATAAATAAAGGACCTACCATTACTTGCTATGAATTAGAACCAGCTCCAGGTATTAAACTCAGTAAAATAGTATCTTTATCTGATAATATTTCAATGAATTTAGCATCTTCTGATATCAGAATAGAAGCTCCAATACCTGGAAAAGCAGCAGTTGGCATAGAAGTTCCAAATAAAATTAAAAGCAGCGTTTTTTTAAAAGAACTTTTACTTTCTGATAAATATAAAAATATTGATTCTAAAATCCCACTTGCTCTGGGAAAAAATGTTTCTGGAGAAGTGATCGTTTCATCTATTGATAAAATGCCACATTTATTAATAGCTGGTGCTACTGGTTCAGGTAAATCTGTATGTATTAATACTATAATAATGAATATATTATATAAGTCTTCCCCGGAAGATGTAAAGTTACTTTTAATAGATCCAAAGGTAGTTGAGTTAAATATATATAATGGAATACCCCATCTTCTTATTCCAGTAGTTACAGATGCAAAAAAAGCTTCCTTTGCTCTTAATTGGGCTGTTGAAGAAATGGAAAATAGATACAAGACTTTTGCAGAAAACAATGTAAGAGATATTCATTCCTATAATAATAAATTTAAAGATGATTTGGAAAACAAATTGCCAATGATAGTTATAATTATCGATGAACTAGCAGACTTAATGATGGTAGCTGCACAAGAAATCGAAGATTACATATGTAGATTAGCTCAAATGGCAAGAGCGGCAGGTATGTATTTAATAGTTGCAACGCAAAGACCATCTGTTGATGTTATAACAGGAACAATAAAAGCAAATATACCATCTAGAATATCATTTGCTGTTTCTTCTCAGATAGATTCAAGAACTATTCTTGACATGGGTGGAGCAGAAAAGCTACTTGGAAAAGGTGACATGCTTTTTTATCCTTCTTTCTATTCTAAACCTTCAAGACTACAGGGAGCCTTTATATCTGATACGGAAGTAGAAGCAGTAGTTAATAGCTTAAAGCAAGAATATAAATCCGAGTATAATGAAGACATAATTGAAGTAGTTCAAAATAAAAAAACAATGGATTTAGATGATAGTGATGAACTCTTACCACAAGCCATATCTTTAATAGTTGAAGAAGGACAGGCATCTATATCTTTTCTTCAAAGAAAACTCAAAATAGGATATGCTAGGGCTGCCAGAATAGTAGATCAAATGGAAGAAAGAGGAATAGTCGGTGGATTCGAAGGAAGCAAGCCTAGAAAGGTTTTAATAACAGAAGAAAATTTAGATGACCTGTATAAGGAGGACTAAAATGAAAAATAGAAAAATAGAAATAGTTACACTAGGATGTTCCAAAAATGAAATAGATTCTGAATTAATGCACAGTATATTACAAAACAATGATTTTGATATTGCAGATTCATTAGAAGATGCAGAAATAATTATTGTAAATACATGTGGTTTTATTGAAAGTGCAAAAGAAGAATCAATAGATACTATATGGCAAATGACTAAATATAAAAAAGAAGGAAATTGTAAGTATTTAATATTAGCTGGATGTTTGGCTCAAAGATATTCACAAGAATTACTGGATGAAATAAAAGATATAGATGCTATTATTGGAACTGGAAATATAAAGAATATTATCAAAATAATAGATGATCTTGATAATGATTTAAAAGGGATAACGTATATAGGAAATATTGATGAAGATTATTTAGAAGATGTAATGAGAGTTAATTTTAATACTACAGAATATGTAAAGATTTCTGAGGGATGTGACAATGTTTGTACTTATTGTATTATTCCTAAACTTAGAGGGAAACATAGAAGTAGAAAGATGGAGAATATTATAAATGAAGTAATTTACTTAGCAGATAATGGAGTTAAAGAAATAATTCTTATTGGTCAAAATACCAGTGATTATGGAATTGATCTATATGGAGAATATTTGTTATATAGTTTAATAGATAAATTAAATGAAATCCAAAAAATTAAATGGATAAGACTTTTATATTTATATCCAGATAACTTTAATGATAAACTTATAAATTCTATAAAAAATAATGATAAAGTAGTTAAATATGTTGATATACCATTACAGCATATAAGTGATAGTGTATTAAAGAAAATGAATAGAAAAACCAATAAAGATGATATAATTTATCTTATTGAAAAATTAAGAACAAATATTCCGGAAATTGTTATCAGAACTACATTCATAGTAGGTTTTCCTGGAGAAACAAAAGAAGACTTCAATGAATTGCGTGAATTTATTCAAGAAATTAAATTTGAAAGATTAGGTGTGTTTACTTATTCAAAGGAAGAAGATACACCTGCATATAATTTACCAGATCAAATTGTAGAAAACATAAAAGAAAATAGACGAGATTTAATAATGGAGATTCAAAAAGATATTTCTGAAAGTATAATGATGTCTAAAGTTGGGGGGAAATATAAAGTTTTAATTGAAGAGTATAATGGTAATAATAATTATACAGGGAGGTCTTATATGGATAGTCCAGATATAGATGGTGTTATTTATATTGACTCCAATGATAAGTTAGCAATAGGTAGTTTTGTAAATGTAGAAATAAAAGATTTTATGGAATATGATTTAGTAGGAGAGGTTTTAAGATGAATTTAGCAAACAAGATTACAGTATTTAGAGTTTTTTTAGTTCCTTTTTTTATGATAGCATTATATTCAAATCTAGAATATAGCAGCTATATTGCAGCAACTATATTTGTATTTGCAGCTTTAACTGACACGTTGGATGGATATATTGCAAGAAGCAGAAATTTAGTTACGAATTTAGGAAAGTTTATTGATCCATTAGCAGATAAGATATTAGTAGCTGCCGCATTAATATCTCTAGTTGATTTAGGTAAAATTCCAGGATGGGTAGTAGTAATAATAATCGCTAGAGAATTTACAATAACGGGATTTAGAATAATTGCAGCTTCAGAGGGAGTAAATATAGCTGCTTCCTCTTTAGGGAAAATAAAGACAATAACTCAATTAGTAGCTATAACGGCGCTACTTATAAATAATTATCCTTTTAGATTAATTAATTTTCCATTTGATGTAATATTCTTATATATATCTTTATTTTTTACAATATTATCTGGAATAGATTATATTTATAAAAATAAAGGTGCCTTAAAGTTAGAAGATAAGTAATATATATTAATGCTTTGAAGCTATTTTAAAAATCAATAAATAGATTGACTTAATAGATAAATTAAGATATTATGTAATTAGAACTCTAGTTCCTAATATGAAAGGGGTGAATCCAGTTAATTCTGGAAAAACTATGGTAGAAAACAGCGAAAAAAAGAAAGCCTTAGACTTAGCTATTGCACAGATTGAAAAAAATCATGGAAAAGGATCTATTATGCGTCTAGGAGAAGGTGCAAAACTAAATTTAGATGTTATACCTACAGGGTGTTTAGATCTAGATATAGCATTGGGTATTGGCGGCATACCTAGAGGAAGAATTGTAGAAATATTTGGTCCTGAATCATCAGGAAAGACAACGTTAACACTACATTTAATTGCAGAAGCTCAAAAGCTAGGTGGAATAGCAGCTTTTATAGATGCAGAACATGCTCTAGATCCTGCGTATGCTCGAAATCTTGGAGTAGATATAGAAAACTTAGTAATTTCTCAACCAGATACTGGTGAGCAAGCTTTAGAAATTTCAGAATCATTAGTTAGAAGTGGTGCTGTAGATTTAGTAGTAATAGACTCAGTTGCTGCATTAGTTCCTAAAGCAGAAATCGAAGGTGAAATGGGCGATAGTCATATGGGACTTCAGGCAAGACTTATGTCTCAAGCTCTTAGAAAACTTGCAGGCTCAATAAATAAATCACAAGCAACTGTAGTATTTATAAATCAATTAAGAGAAAAAATAGGAGTTATGTTTGGAAATCCAGAAACTACAACAGGTGGTCGTGCTCTTAAATTTTATTCTAGCGTAAGATTAGATATAAGAAGAATAGATTCAATCAAACAAGGTGATGAAATATTAGGTAATAGAACACGTGTAAAAGTTGTTAAAAACAAAGTAGCACCTCCTTTTAAAAAGGCTGAATTCGATATAATGTATGGAACTGGAATATCGAAAGTAGGTAGTATATTAGATTCAGGAGTTTCTGCTGATATAATAGATAAAGCAGGCTCATGGTATAGCTACAATGAACATCGCCTTGGACAAGGCAGAGAAAACTCAAAAGACTTTTTAAGAGATAATCCTGATATAGCATTAGAAATAGAAAATAAAATTCGTATACATTATAATTTGAATGGTGAGGATGAAAATTATAATGAAAAGGATTCTGAAGAGATAGTCGCTAATACTGAAAAAAATAATAAATAGACTATAAAGCCTCCAATTAATTGGAGGCTTTATATATGGAGTGATTAGTTTGAAAATATTATATTTTACTGATACACATATAAGAGGAAATACTCCTAAGAATAGAAAAGATATATTTATAGATACCCTAGAAAAAAAATTTAAAGAAATAGTTAAGATATCAGTAAATTTAGATGTAGATTATATAATTCATGGTGGAGATTTATTTGATAGACCTGATATTTCCATATCTATAGTAAGTAGATTTGCTAAAATATTTTCTGAATTTAAGATACCTATTTATATGATAAGTGGAAATCACGATGTATATGGGCATAATCCTGAAACTATAAATAGAACAATGCTTGGACTTTTAGATGTATTGGGACTTATTAAGATTATAAATAATGAAAAGGTAATACTAGAAAAAGATAATGTGAAAATAGAAGTCTCTGGACAACCGTATATTTATGATATTGATTTACCAGAAAATCGAGATTATTATATATTAAAAGATAGCAATGAAAATGTAGATTATTCCATGCATATAGTCCATGGAATGCTATTAGATAAGCCTTTCATAAAAGGTATACCTTATACACTCGTAGACGATATAAAACATACTACAGCTGACATTACCCTTTCTGGACACTATCACAGGGGATTTAAAACCATAAGAACTGATGAAGGTAAATATTTTATAAATCCTGGTAGTTTGGTTAGAATCACAAATAGCTTACAAGAGATAGATAGAAAACCTAAACTTGTATTGTTAAATATAAATAAAAATATTGAAGTTGAAAATATATACTTAGATTCAGCATTATCGGGTAAAGAAGTTTTAGATAGAAAACAAATTGAAAATAACCAATTTAAAAGCGAAAGGATGTTACAGTTTAAAGAGACCATCAATGCAACTATGAATTTTGAAAAAATGGATATAAATGAAGTACTATTACAAGTTTCTAACTCTGAATCTGTAGATGAAGAAGTAATAAAAGAAGCTTTGAAGAGAATAGCTTCTATCCAAATGAAGTCTTTAAGAGGTGTTTAAATTGAAATATATTAAAAAAGTAATCTTAGAAAATTTCCAATCTCATAAATATACTATTATTGAATTTGATAGAAGATTGAATACAATTGTAGGAGCTTCTGATAGTGGAAAAACATCTATATTAAGAGGTATTAAATGGGCACTTTATAACGATCCTTCTGGAGATTATTTTATTCGTGAAGGGACGAGTGAATGTAGTGTAACTGTTTTTTTTAGTGATAATACCAAAATTAAAAGATATAGAAGTAAAAGCAAGAATATCTATTTTGTTTATGATAGAAATGACAACGAAATAAAATATGAGGGATTTGGTACTTCTGTTCCTGATGAAGTAATAAGTATTACAGGTATTAAAAAAATATTATTAGATAAAGATACTTCTAAATCAATCAACATTAGTGACCAATTAGAAGGAGCATTTTTACTTTCTGAAAAAAACTCTGTAAAAGCTAATTCAATTGGATATTTAGTGGGGGTAGATGTAATAGATGACGCTTTAAGAGATACTTTAAAAGACAGTAAAAATCTATCTGCTAAACAAAAAGATATAAGTGAAGATATAAATAATTTAAAAAAAGAATTAGGAGAATATAAATATCTAGAAGACGTAAATAAAAAAATAAAAAAGATGGATGAAATAAGAATTGAAATAGATAATAAAACTAAAATTTTAAATAAATATAAGCAAATTTTAAATAATAAGATATTTATAAATAAGGAGAAAGAAAAGGTTAACTATTATATAAATAAATTAAAATATTTACATAAAATTCAGTTATCTATAAAAAAAATTGAATTAAGTCATAATAGATTAAAGCTATTATCTAATCATAGTTGCAATTTTAAAAAAATACGGAAAAATAAAATTTATAATACAAATTTATTAAATTATCTTAAAGATATAGATAAATTAAATTCAAATATAAACGCAATAGATAAACTTCAAATAAAGCAGTCTAATTTAAGTAAATTAAATTTGAAACTTAAAAGAACTATAATAGACAAAAAAGAAATTAATATCAATCTCCACAAACTTAGTGTTTTAAATATAATTATACCTAGTATATCTAAAATAGAAAATAATATAATTGAACTAGAAAGTTTAGATAAATTAAAAATAAGAGAAATTAAAGTTTTAAAAAGTCTTAATATAGGAAATGAATATGTAAAGAAACTAAAAACTATGAATTTATCTGAGGATAAATACGATATATTAAATAAGAAAATAAAAACATCAGATGTATTTACTAAATTAAATTCTAATTATATAGACAACAAAGATAAAAAAGATAAATGTAATATATACTTGCTTGAGAATAAGAAGACTATTAATATATTATCAAGTAAGTATAAGAAAATGCTTTTATCTCAAAGAACTTGCCCACTATGCTTTAGTGAAATAGACAATAAAAAGGCAGATTATATAATAAACCAGTATAAGTAGGAGGTCAATGATGAATTACGAGAGAGAACTCAATAATCTAAAGGAAAACTTAGAGAAGGCGAAGGACTTAAAATATAAAGCAGAAGCTAGACTTGAGCAATTAAATCAACAAGAAGCTGAAATTATTGATGAATTAAATAAACTGGGAGTTAAACCTGAAAACTTAAATGAAGAGATAGAAAAACTTTCTTTGGAAATAGAAAATCTATTTAAAGAGGCCAATGATTTACTTCCAAAGGATTTATTGGAAAAGAATTCATAAATATGATGAAAAACATTGATGAATTAAATGAATATATAGGAAGAGCTAATAAGTTTATTTCCAAAGAAATGGGCAAAAAAGAAATAATAGAACAACAAATAAATATTAAAACTGAAAGGTTGCAAGATATAGGTAAGGAAGTAGAATTATTATCAAAGGTAAGCACCTTACTTCACAAGACTTCAGAATATGCTAGGGAACAAGCTAAATTTCAAGTTGAAACTTTAGTTACTAAATGCTTGCAATATGTATTTGAAACAGATATAAAGTTTATAGTTGAAATAGAAGAACAAAGAAGTAAGTCTGCCGCAGAATTTTATGTAGTAAATAACATAGATGACCACATTCTTAAAACCAAGCCAGAGCTATCCAGAGGCGGAGGAGTAGTAGATATAGTATCACTTGCTCTTAGAATAGCCTTTTTGCAAACACATAAACCTAAGATACAAGGACCTTTAATATTAGATGAACCTGCTAAGCATGTAAGTGATGAATATATATATAATGTCTCTGAATTTTTAAAACAAACTTCAGAATTATTTGATCGTCAAATTATTATGGTAACTCATAATAATCATTTATCATCTATAAGCACAAGTGCATATAAAGTAGACTTGAAGTCTTCTATTAGTGAAGTGACAAAGATATCATCTTCTTAAATACAACTTGACAATATCTTTTAAAAGTAATAGAATTAAAATATATGTACCTGTACATGTTTATTGTTTGTATTTTAAATCTCTTATAGGTTTATATTTAATAAAAATATGTTATGGAACTTGAAAATTTAATACAAATGGAGGTGTTTAATTATTGAAATTTTATATGCAATTCTTGGAGCAATTATTGGTATAATAGCTGGTTATTTTGTTAGAAAAAATATCGGTGAAGGTAAAATAAATAATGCTGAAGAAGTAGCTAAATTGAAAATCAAAGAAGCAGAAAAAGAAAGTGAATCTCTTAAAAAAGAAATGTTACTTGAAGCTAAAGAAGAAACATTGCAATTAAAAAATGATGCTGAAAGAGAAAATAGAGAGAGAAGAACTGAAGTGCAAAAAATGGAAAAAAGAGTTATAAAAAAGGAAGAACTTTTAGAAAAAAAATCCGAAGCAATTGAAAAAAAAGAGGATATTCTATCTAAAAAATTAAAAGAATTAGAAGATAAAAAGTCTAAGATCGATGAATTGTTTGAAGAACAAGTTTTAGAATTAGAAAGACTATCTGGATTAACTTCAGAGGAAGCTAAGCAATTATTATTAGAAGATACAAGAAAAGAAATAGTTCATGAATCTGCTGTAATGATTAGAGAAATGGAAACACAAGCAAAAGATGAAGCAGAAAAAAATGCCCGTGAAATAATTTCTAGGGCTATACAAAAATATGCTGCTGATCATGTAGCAGAAACTACTGTTACTGTAGTTTCTTTACCTAATGATGAAATGAAGGGAAGGATAATAGGTAGAGAAGGAAGAAACATAAGAACCTTAGAAACTTTAACGGGTATTGATCTTATAATAGATGATACTCCTGAAGCTGTTGTATTATCAGGATTTGATACCGTTAGAAGAGAAATTGCAAGAATCGCACTCGAAAAACTTATAGTAGATGGTAGAATTCATCCTGCTAGAATAGAAGAAATGGTTGAAAGAGCTAGAAAAGAAGTAAATACAATAATTAGAGAAGCTGGAGAAGAAGCTGCATTCAATGCAGGTATACATGGACTTCATCCAGAAATAATCAAATTATTAGGTAGACTTAAATATAGAACAAGCTATGGACAAAATGTACTAAATCATTCCATAGAAGTATCACATTTAGCAGGAATTATGGCTGCTGAGCTTGGAACAGATGTTAGAATGGCTAAAAGAATTGGACTTCTTCATGATATAGGAAAAGCTGTAGATCATGAAATTGAAGGTCCACATGTAGAAATAGGAGTAGATTTAGCTAGAAGGTATAAAGAATCTAAAGAAGTTCTTCATGGTATAGAAGCCCATCATGGAGACTGTCAACCTCAAACTATTGAAGCTGTGTTAGTTCAAGCTGCAGATGCTATATCAGCAGCTAGACCTGGAGCTAGAAGAGAAACATTAGAATCTTATATAAAGAGATTACAAAAATTAGAAGAAATTGCAAATTCATTTGAAGGTATAGATAGATCATTTGCAATACAAGCAGGTCGTGAAATACGAATTTTAGTTAAACCTGATGAGATATCAGAATCTCAGATGGTTCATACTGCTAGGGATATAGTAAAAACAATAGAATCAGAACTAGATTATCCAGGACAAGTGAAAGTGAATTTAATTAGAGAAACCAGAACAATAGAATACGCTAAGTAAATTCATTTAAAATAATTAATATTAAATGCTATAATTATTTATTATAAGATTAGTTAAGGGGGATATATTAGTGTATATATTAAAAGTATCAGCAAAATCAAAACCTAATTCTGTTGCAGGAGCATTGGCAGGAGTGTTAAGAGAAAATGGTTCAGCTGAAATTCAAGCAGTTGGAGCTGGAGCATTAAATCAAGCGGTAAAAGCTGTAGCTATTGCTAGAGGGTTTGTAGCTCCAAGTGGAATGGATCTTATTTGTATACCAGCCTTTACAGATATAATAATAAATGGTGAAGAAAGAACAGCTATTAAATTAATTATAGAGCCGAGATAATAAAAAAACCTGCCTTAGTGGCAGGTTTTTTTATTAATTTATAATCATATGATAGGAGGCTGATAATTTGAAATTTGACTTGCATACACATACCAACAATTCAGATGGCATATATTCACCTAGTGAAGTACTTCATTTAGCTATTAAAAAAAATCTTAGTGGTATTGCAATAACAGATCATGATAATATAGATGGGATTGAAAATGCAGTAAAATATTCTTCTAATTTCAATGAATTCAAACTAATACCTGGAATTGAGTTTAGCAGTGTCTATAAAGGCCACGAAGTTCATATATTAGGATATTTTATTGATTATAAGAATAAAAACCTTATAGAACTTACTCGAGAAATCAAAGAATCTCGTGTTATAAGAGGAGAGAAAATAGTAAGAAAAATCAATAGTATGGGCATAAATATAAATATAGAAGAAGTAAGAAAATATTCTAAAGAAAATTTTATTGGAAGACCTCATATAGCTAGAGCATTAATCCAAAAAAAATATGTAGAAAGTATAGATAAAGCTTTTGAAAAATATTTAGGAATCGATGCTCCAGCTTATGTAGAGAGATATAAGATTAATATAGATGAAGTCATAAATCTAATTAAAGAAGTTCATGGAATATCTGTATTGGCACATCCTGGATTGATAAAAGATAAAAATATAATAGATTATTGTATTTCTCGAGGTATCAATGGATTAGAATGTATATATCCAAAACATACTGAAACTGATGTAAGCTACTTTCTAGATAAGTGTAGAGATGAAAATTTAATTATTACAGGAGGGTCTGATTTCCACGGAGACAGATATAAAAATATTTTACTAGGAGATTATTATGTAGGGATAAATACTATAAATCAAATGGAGATGATGAGATGACTGTATATAGTGGTCAAAGGCAAAGACAGTTCCCAACTAAAGTAAGTACTACTTCGTTTGTAAAATTGTATATTCTACATCTATTGAATGAAAAAACTTATTATGGCAATAAAATAAAAGATGAAATAAAAAAAAGGCTACATGATAAATGGGAACCCAGCCCAGGAATGATATATCCCTTGCTTAGGGAGTTAGAATCCGAAGGATATATCGTAGGATCTTGGGATGAACCCAATAAAAGATCTATTAGAAGATATAAAATAACCGATACTGGGATAAAACACTATAAGGTTTTATTGCTACAAAACAAAGATTCTTTTGATGACTCTTTACTTATTATTAAAAATGTGTTAAAAGATATATATAAGGAAGATATATAATATAAAATTAATTATGGAGGTATAATTTATATGAATTTTAATCTATCAAGAAAAAGTACAAATATACAACCTTCTTTAACCCTAGATATTTCTGCTAAAGCTAAAGCAATGAAAGAAAATGGTATTGATGTAATTAGCTTTGGTGCTGGAGAACCAGATTTTAACACTCCTGAAAACATCCAGGAAAAGGGAATAAGTGCAATAAGAAATGGGTTAACAAAATATACAGCTACGTCTGGAATTATAGAATTGAAAAAAGCTATATGTAGTAAATTAAAAAAAGATAACAAACTAGATTACTCTCCAGAAAATATAATAGTATCAAGTGGAGCTAAACATTCAATCTATAATGTATTAATGGCAATCTTGAATCCAGGAGATGAAGTTATATTTGGAACACCTTATTGGGTAAGTTATCCAGAGATTGTTAAGCTTGCAGATGGGGTACCTGTATATATCAAAACAAAAGAAGAAAATGAATTTAAATTTACAACTAACGATTTACAAGATGTACAAACAGAAAAGACAAAGGCTATAATCATAAATAGTCCAAATAATCCTACAGGGTCTGTATATAGCGAACAAGAACTTACTGAAATTGCAAAATGGGCTGTAAAACATAATGTATTTATAATTTCAGATGAAATCTATGAGAAACTGATTTATGGAGATAGGGAGCATATATCAATTGCTTCTATAGATGAAGAAACAAAGAATTTGACAATTTTAATAAATGGTGTTTCAAAATCACATGCTATGACTGGTTGGAGAATTGGATATGCTGTAGCACACAAAGATATTATAAAAGTAATGACAAATATACAGAGTCACTCAACTTCTAATCCTTCATCCATATCTCAATATGCAAGTGTAGAAGCCCTAAATGGAGACCAAAGTAGTGTATCATCGATGAAAGATCAATTCATTAAAAGAAGAGATTATATGGTAGATGCTATAAATGATATAAATGGATTAAATTGCAAGAAACCTGAAGGTGCTTTTTATATAATGATGAACTTTACCAAACTTTTAGGAACAAGTATAAAAGGACATACGATAAAATCTTCTATGGATTTTAGTAATTTATTGCTAGATGAAGCAAAGGTTGCAGTAATTCCAGGAATAGCCTTTGGAGATGATAAATATGTAAGACTTTCTTATGCAACTTCATTAGATAATATCAAAATTGGACTTAGTAGAATTAAGGATCTCTTAGAAGGAAAATAATAGGTAATAAAACGGATTTGGTTGACATAAAGTAATTATGTCAACCAAATCCGTTTTATATATATTTTAACTCATTGGGAAATTTTAAAGTTATAAATAATGTAGTAAAATTTTAATAAATATGGATTATAAACCTTATGAGGCTATGACGCTTGCTTGAAATGATTTATGTCATTTATGCATGTAAATGCATTCTTATAAAGAAAACAACCCATTAAAATCGAAAATAACAGCTTGTATTATATTTTACTGGATATTGATTTTAATATATATATATGATATTATAACATTAGTCACAAAATAGTTATTTTGTGACTAATGTTATAATAAATTCCAGAAAAGAGGGTTACAATGAAAAACATGCCATTATTACTTGAAGATTACTTAAATTACATAGAAACTATAAAAGGTGTATCTTCTAATACAACAAAAGAATATTATTTTGATTTACGAACATTTTTCAGGTTTTTGAAAAGAAGATATAAATTAGTTGAAGATAATATAGAATTTAATGATATTGATATTTCTGATATAAATATCAATATCATTAAAAAAATAAATATTCAGGATCTTCATGCTTATATATCATTTGCAGACAAACAAAGGTTAAATAATAACTTTACCAAATCGAGAAAGGTTGCATCACTTAGATCCTTTTTTAATTACTTACGGAATATAATAAATGTAATAGATAATAATCCTGCACAAGCTCTAGAATTTCCTAAAACAGAAAATAGACATCCTGTCTACCTTACCTTAGAAGAATGTGATATGTTGCTAGATACAGTGTTAAAGAATAAAAATGATGAATATAGAAAGAGAGATTATGCTATTATTATGCTATTTTTAAACTGTGGACTAAGATTATCTGAATTATCAAGTATTGACCTTGACAAACTAAAAGACAACGATACCCTATCCATTATAGGTAAAGGAAACAAAGAGAGAACTATATTTATAAACGAAGCTTGCATTTTATCTATTAAGGAATATTTAAGTGTTAGACCTGAAAATGCAAAAGATCCAAAGGCTATGTTTATAAGTAAACAAAAAAACAGAATGAGTAATAGGGCTATACAACATATGATTGATAAATATTTAGATAAATCAGGGTTTGATACCTCCATATATTCTACCCATAAATTAAGACACACAGCTGCTACCCTCATGTATAAATATGGCAATGTGGATATTAGAGCTTTACAAGAAATATTAGGACATGAATCTGTAGCTACTACACAAATATATACGCATATAGATAACGATAGATTAAGGGAAGCCGTGAAAAGCAATCCGTTAGGAAGCAGAAGGGTCTCAAGAGAATGATTGTTCTATCGGGACCTTTGTTTGACCTTGTTCTATGAATTTTAATCCTTAATTTAATCCTTAATAGGTATTTTAATTATATCTCCAGGATAAATATATCCAGAGTTCATTTCGTTTAATTCCATTATATCATAAACCAACTTCCTTATGTCTTGACCAGGTGACAAATAAATTCTAGATATATCCCAAAGAGTATCACCTTTTACCACTTGAATTTCCTGATGTTTATCATAATAATAAGAACTATAAACATCTCCTCGATCAATTAAAAATATCATGCATATGGCTATTATAATAAGTGCTGTAATGATAAATAAATAAAATCTAGTTTTACTTATAATTTTATACCTTGTCTTCATTTAAGTCCCCCCTGTCATCATGAACAATAGTTCTGATTACATTTTATACAAACAAAGGTTCCTTGTCAATAGTTTTTATAAAATATAATTATTATTTTTGAGTGTATCCTTGTAGAACTTTTGTTTGATTTTATCCTATTCTTATGATACAATAAATTTAAATAATTTTATGAGGAGGTTTATTATGTACGAAGATTTAACTCAAAAACAAATTGAAATACTGCTATATATAAAATCAGAAATTCAACGACAAGGATATCCACCTTCAGTAAGAGATATCTGTAAAGGTGTAGGTTTAAAATCCACTTCTACTGTTCATAGTTATCTAGAGAAAATAGAATCTAAAGGATATATAAGAAAAGATCCTACTAAACCCAGAGCAATAGAAATATTAGAAAGAAATGATGATTCTCTTTTTATATCTAAAAAGACTCTAGATGTACCTATTCTTGGAAAAGTTACTGCAGGTGCACCTATTTTAGCAGTGGAAAATATTGAAGATACATATCCCGTTCCTTTAGAATTAGTTGAAGGACACGATGTATTTATGCTTAAGATTCAGGGAGAAAGCATGATTGAAGCAGGGATATTAAATGGAGATTTAGTTTTAGTTAAGAAACAAGATACGGCTAGTAACGGTGATATTGTAGTGGCTTTACTTGAAGAAGATGCTACGGTAAAAACATTCTACAAAGAAAAAAACATGATTAGACTTCAACCAGAGAATCAATTCATGGAACCAATAATTACCCAGGATGTATCTATACTTGGAAAGGTAATAGGACTATATAGAATATTTTAAATAAAAATTCAAAAAACAGATTAATTATATAATATAGTTAATCTGTTTTTTAATATTAATTTTATTTTTTTGTCATTAAATCTTTATCTATTAATTTAGCTTTGTACAAATTATTCAATGATTTATATACTCCTAGTTTACAATGCTCATAAGTTAACCCTCCTTGGTAATATGCAAAATATGGTTCTCTTATTGGACCATCTGCACTTAGTTCAATTGAAGAACCTTCAATAAACCCTCCTGCAGCCATTATAACTTGATCTTCATATCCAGGCATAGCCCAAGGCTCTGGAGATACATAAGAATCTACTGCAGTAGCAGCTTGTATCCCTTTGCAAAACTCTACAACTCTTCTAGAATCATTTAACTTCACACCTTGTATAATATCACTTCTAGGATCATCTAAACTTGGAACCACATCAAAACCAAGTCCATTGTATACACTAGCAACTAATAACGCCCCCTTCACTGCTTCTGAAACCACATGCGGTGCAAGAAACAACCCTTGCAAAGTATTTCTAGTAGTACCAAAAGTAAGTCCACAGTCTTTTCCGAGTCCAGGCGCAGTCAGTCTATTTGATATGAGCTCAATAAGCTTTGATTTACCTGTTATATATCCTCCAGAAAGAGCTATTCCGCCTCCAGGATTTTTAATCAAAGATCCTACTGTAAGATCTGCTCCTACTTCACTTGGTTCACTGTATTCTACAAATTCACCATAACAGTTATCTACCATTATAATGATATTTTTATCTACAGATTTAATAGACTCGATAGCTTCTCTTATTTCATTTAAAGTAAGGGCTCTTCTATCGCTATATCCTGTAGAACGTTGTATTATAAGCATTTTGGTTTTATCAGTGATATTTGCGATCGCATTTTTAATATCAATTTTATTATTTATTAAAGGTATTTCTTTATAAGTAGTGCCATAATCAATTAAAGAACCATCTATACTCCCCTTTACACCTATTACTTCTTGAAGAGTATCATAAGGTGTTCCTGAAATAGAAATCAATTCATCCCCAGGTCTTAAAATTCCAGATAGGGTAAGGCTCAATGCATGTGTTCCCGATGCTATAGAAGGTCTTACCAGACTATCTTCTACACTAAATATATTAGAATATATAGCCTCTACTTTTTCCCTCCCTACATCGCCATATCCATATCCAGTTGTCCAGTTGAAGTCAGTAGACGCTAATCTAGCTTTTTGCATAGCAGCAATTACTTTATATTGATTGTATTCCTTTATTTCATCTATATGTTTAAATCTTTCTTTTATTTGCTTTTCCTTTATTAAAACATATTTTATAATTTTGCTATCTATATTAAATTGTTTACTTAATAATTTTACTGTCAACTTATTCAAGTTCTATCACCTTTCAAACATCTATTTTATTCTAAAACAATTTCATTATATATTCCATTACCTTAAAAGTTAATTCATTAAAATCATGAACCTCATCGGTATTAAACCATTTCACCCTATCATCACGTCTAAACCAAGTTAATTGTCTCTTTGCATAATTTCTAGAACCTTTCTTTATCATCTCTATAGCTTCATCTAAAGTTATAATGTTTTCTAAATACATTATAATTTCCTTATACCCAATAGCCTGCATTGAAATAAGGTTTTTACCGTAACCGGACTCCAACAATGATTCTACTTCATTAATTAAACCCTTCTTTATCATTACATCTACTCTATGGTTTATTCTATCATATAGTCTTTGTCTGTCCATATTAAGACCTATCATAATTAGATCATAATCATTGTTAAATTTTCTAAAATTATTATTGTGAAGAGACATAGGTTTCCCCGTTATTTCATATATCTCTATTGCTCGAATAATCCTTTTTGTATCGTTTACGTTTATACGTTCGGCACTTTTGAAGTCTACTTCTTTAAGCTTATTTAAAAGATATTCATTTCCAAATTCATCTTTTATCTCTTCTAACTTAAATCGAATATTCTCATCTGAAGCTACTTTAGTAAAATTTAAATCATAAACAAGTGAATTTACATATAGACCTGTTCCACCTACTAATATTGGAACTTTATTCTTATTATTTATTTTTGTAATTAACTTCCTACCCTTTTCTCTATAATCAGATACTGAGAAATCTTCATCGGGTTCAAGGAAATCTATTAAATGATGTGGAATTCCATGCATCTCATTTTCCTTAATTTTAGCTGTTCCTATATCCATATATTTATAAATTTGCATAGAATCAGCTGAAATTATTTCCCCATCTATCTGATTTGCCACTTCAAGAGACAAAGATGTTTTACCTATCCCTGTCGGCCCTATAATTACAATTAGTTTTTCCTTCATATCATCATCCTTTTACATAATTCTTAAAAAACCTTTTTCAATTTCTTTTTTACTCATTTCTAATATAGTTGGTCTTCCATGTGGGCAACTATTCGGATTACTTGTATTTTTCAAGGCTTCAAATAAACTTAAAATTTCAAGGTCAGACATCGTATCACCACTCTTTATAGCTCCAGTACAAGCTAGTTTCATTATTTTCCCAATGTAAATATCATAGCTACTATTTATAGTGTTATCCATATTATCTAAAATATCATAAAAAATCTCTTTCACATTAGGCTCTCCAAACACCAGTGGAACAGCTCTAATTGCAACATTGTTTTTTCCAAATTCATCTACATCAAATCCCAATGAGCGAAAAATATCTATATTAACTAAAAACTTATTCATCTCTAAATTGGTAAGTTCTATTATCTCAGGAGATATTAATTGTTGAGAATTTATAGCTTCATTATAAAATTCATCTAAATATTTTTCATACATAACTCGCTCGTGTGCAGCATGTTGATCTATAAAATATAATTTTTGATTCAATTTATCTTCAGATAATATATAAGTTTTAAATATAACCCCTAAGGGCTTTAAATTAGATAGTATATTACTTGTATCAGATTTACTTTCATGAACTAATAAATCTTTACTAATGAAATCTAACTCCCCAACAGTTTCTAGTTCTTCTTCAACTAAAAAACCAAGAGATTGATCTAGATACATACTAGACTTATCAACTTGATTAGTATAGGATGTATCTTTATCTGCATTTGTAAAATCCTTAACTATGATATCTTCTTGTATATCAATTTTAGGAATATCAAATAAGGTGGGCAATTCATTTTGTCTATTATTCTTTTCTTTCTGAAATTTAATTTCAGGTATATTAATTATCTTTGCTAGATTTTCTCTAATACCAGTGGATAAATTGTCGAGTATAATTTCTTCATTTATAAATTTAATTTCTTGTTTAGTAGGATGTATATTTATATCTATAGTCTGAGGGTCTATATTGATAAATAGTATAAAGGCAGGAAATCTATTAAGTGGAATTATGGATTTATAATTCTTTTCTACAACATCAGTTATAATTTTACTATTAATATACCTTCCATTTACATATATATATTGATGTGACCTGTTACTTCTATATAATTTATTATTTGATATATATCCATTAAAAGATAAGTTTTTATCATAAAAACTTATCTTAACGAGATTGTCTCTAAACTCTTTTCCAAGAATACTATATATATGCTCTAAAGGTTTATTTTTACTCGATGTTTTTAAGATTACTTTATTGTCCCTAACCAATTTAAAAGAAACATCAATATTTCCAAGTGCAATTTTATACACTATATCTATTATTTTATTTGATTCAGATAAATCTGATTTCAAGAATTTTTCTCTAACAGGTAAATTATAAAACAAATCTCTTACTATCATAGTTGTGCCTTTCGGAGTTCCTACTATTTCCTTAGATAATATCCTGCCCTCCTCTATCATTGCACTAATGCCACTTAACGAACCCTCTGTCTTTGTCATTATTTCTATCTTAGCTACATGTGCTACACTAGATAATGCTTCACCTCTAAAACCTAAGGATATAGTATTATATAAGTCTTCTATCGAAGCAATCTTAGAAGTAGAATGTCTTTTAAAAGCTAACTCTAAGTCTTCACTATCTATACCCATACCATCATCAGTGACTCTAATGTAAGTCTTTCCACCATTCTTTATTTCAATTATAATATTTTTTGAATTCGCATCAATAGAATTTTCTATAAGCTCTTTAACTATGGAAGCTGGTCTTTCAATTATCTCACCAGCAGCTATTTTTTCAATTGTCTTTTTATCTAGTAATTTTATACTAGGCATTTAAATCTCTCCTCAATCTCTTTCCATCTTCAATTAGTTCATAAAGTGTATCTAAAGCATTTTTTGGAGTCATATTGTCTATATCCAAATTTAATACCCTATCTATATAATAATTTGTTTTAAAATCATTCATATCTATTTGTTTTGTTTCTTTTACACTTGTATCACTTAAATTTATTTTGTGATTGTCTTCTATCAAATTTAGAATTTCATTTGATCTTCTAGTTATAGATTTATTTATTCCTGCTAATTTTGCAACTTCAATTCCATAACTTTTGTTTGTACTCCCTTCCACTATCTTTCGTAAAAATACAATTTCATTATCTTTTTCTTCAGCTAATATGGTTAGATTTTTGATATTCTTATTCTTTTCTTGTAGCTGCGTTAATTCATGATAATGAGTTGCAAATAAGGTTTTAGCTTTTATCTTTTCTGCAATATGTTCTACTACAGCCCAAGCTATACTTAAGCCGTCATATGTGCTTGTACCTCTCCCAACCTCATCAAGTATAATTAAACTGTCTTTTGTAGCAGATCTTACTATGTTAGAAACTTCCATCATTTCAACCATAAAGGTGCTTTTACCTTGTGATAAATTATCTGCAGCACCTATTCTGGTAAATATTCTATCTACTATACAAATATTAGCAGATTCAGCAGGTACAAATGATCCTATATGAGCTAAAAGTGTAATTATAGCAACTTGCCTCATATACGTAGATTTTCCAGCCATATTTGGGCCAGTTATTATTTGTATCATATTATCTTCTCTATTTAAATTTGTATCATTAGGAATAAACAAGTTGTTTTCTATTGTATTTTCTACTACTGGATGTCTGCCAGATATTATCTTTATTATTCCTTTATTATTTAATTGTGGTTTAACAAAATTTAAATCATATGCCACTCTACTCAGTGAATTTAATACATCTATCTTAGCTATTATTCTACTTGTATTTTGAATTCTGATTACCTTTGACTTTATATTTTCCCTTATTTCTTGAAAAAGCTTATATTCTAAATCAAGTATCTTTTCTTCAGCTCCAAGTATTTCATCCTCCATACTTTTCAGTTTTTCTGTATGATATCTTTCAGAATTAGTAAGAGTTTGTTTTCTTATAAAGTAATCTGGAACCATTGAAATATTTGATTTTGTAACCTCGAAAAAATATCCTGAAATCTTATTAAATCCAATTTTCAAATTTTTAATTCCAGTTTTATTTTTCTCATCTAATTCTAAATCTGCAAGCCATTCTTTGCCATTAAGACAAGAAATACTAACTTTATCTAATTCCTCATTATAACCTTTTTTTATCAGAGAACCTTCTTTTATAGTAATAGGTGGATCATCTTTAATAGATACATCTATTAAACTATATATATCTTTTAAAGTATCTAAATTTGTCCCTAAATTTACGAGTTCTTCATTTTGTGCTGACAAAAGCATATTTTTTAATTTAGGCAATACAGAAATAGAGTTTTTTATAGAAATAAGATCTCTTCCATTACAACTTCCATTAGATATTTTAGTAGACAATCTTTCAATATCGTATATTTGCTTTAATAATTTCTGTATATCATCCATAAAAACTATATTGTCAAAAAAACACTCTACAGCTTTATTTCTAATTTCAATTTTATCTATATTTAAGAGGGGTTGTTCTAGCCATTTTTTTAAAAGTCGACCTCCCATAGATGTAGATGTCTTATCTAAAATTCCTATTAAAGCACCTTTTTTATCTCTTCTAATTATAGTTTCATGTATTTCTAAATTTGCTCTGGTATTGAAATCTAATATCATGTAATTTTCAGGTTCATAATAATGTAGTGAATTAATATGTTCCAAGGAATTTTTTTGAGTTGAGTATAAGTATTCCAGTAACTTGCCTGTAGCTATTAAGGAATAAGACTTCTTTTCCAAATCAATATCCTCTATTTCTTTATGTTTAAAATGAGTTGAGATTAATTTATTTAAACTTAAAACTTCTATTTCAGTATTATTATATACATTTATATATGCATTTATGGTATTTTCAATTATATTTTTTAAATTCTTGTTTTCTAAAAAAATATCATTGCATACAATTTCCGATGGAAATATCTTGCCTAGTTCGTCAATTAATTCAGAAAAGTGATCTTTGCTATTTTTATAATTTTCAGTTGTATACATTTCTCCAGTAGAATTATCTACATAAGAAATTCCATAGCCCATATCATCTATATATATAGATGCCAAAAAGTTATTAGATTTTTCATCTAATAATGTTTGATCTGTAATAGTACCAGGTGTAATTACTTTAACAACATCCCTTTTCACAATACCTTTAGATTCAGCAGGATCTTCTATTTGCTCACATATAGCTACTTTATATCCTTTTTGAATTAATTTAGTAATGTAATTGTTCGCAACATGATGGGGTACCCCGCACATAGGAGCTTTTTCTTTTAAGCCAGCATCTCTTTTAGTTAAAGTTATCTCAAGTTCCCTTGAAGCAAGAATTGCATCTTCAAAGAACATTTCATAAAAATCCCCCAATCTAAAAAAAAGTATACTATCCTTATATAGTTTTTTTAACGACATATACTGTTCCATCATTGGTGTTAGTTTAGCCAAAGCACACCCTCCTTTTATGCAAAATTAAAGCAAAATTCCTTCTAATGTAAAAGTCTTTACATCTTGTATCCTAATATTTACTATTTTCCCTATAAGATTTCTATCACCCTTAAAGTGAACTAATTTAAACTTATCTGTTCTTCCTGTCAACACATCTGGATTGTTTTTACTAGTATCCTCTACTAAAACTTTTACCACTTCTCCTAAAAGTTGTTTATTGTCTTTTAGTGTGATATCGTTTAATACATCAGTTAACCTTTGAAATCTATCATGTTTTACTTTATAATCTATTTGTTCCTTCATTTTTGCAGCTATAGTACCTTCTCTTACGGAATATAAAAAGGTATAAGCAAATTCAAATCCAACTTCTTTTACTAAGTCTATAGTCTTTAAAAAATCTTCTTCACTTTCTCCTGGAAATCCTACGATAATATCTGTTGACACAGCTATATCAGGATTTACTAGCTTTAGCTTATTTATCTTATCTAAAATATCTTCTCTAGTATATTTTCTATTCATCTCCTTTAATACCTTATTACTACCAGATTGAATAGGTAAATGAAGATGAGGACAAAGATTATCCAACTCGCCAAAACATTCTATTAAATCATCAGAAAGATCTTTTGGATGCGATGTCATAAATCTAATTCTTTCAATACCTTTAATTTTATCTATACTCCGTAAAAGATCAGGAAAAGTATAGCTTTTATCTAAAGACTTTCCATAAGAATTGACATTTTGACCAAGTAAAGTAATTTCTTTGCATCCACTGTTTGCTAATTCCCTTATTTCCTTCAATATATTATTAGGATCTCTACTAAGCTCTCTACCCCTGGTATAAGGAACAACACAATAAGTACAGAAATTATTACAACCATACATTATATTTACAAAAGCTTTATAAGAATATTTTCTATTTGCATCTATACTCTCATCAATTTCTCTTGTATCCTCTAATATATCAATTATGGTTTCTCCAGTTTTAAGGTTATTAGCTATTAACTGTGGTAATTTATGAATATTATTTGTACCAAATATTAAATCAACATGTTTATGTTTTGAAGTTATTACATTTCTAATTTCTTGCTTTTGCATCATACATCCACAAACTGCAATCATTAAATCTGGTTTTTTTTTCTTTAAAGCTTTCAAAGCGCCTAAATGTCCATAGACCTTTAATTCTGCATTTTCTCTTATTAAACATGTGTTATATATAATGAAATCAGCTTCCTTTATATCATGAGTAGACGTATAGTTCATATTTTCTAAAATCCAAGAAATTTTTTCCGAGTCATGTTCATTCATCTGACAACCGAAAGTTCGAATTAAATACTTCTTTTGTATATTTTGATTGTTAACTATATTTATTTGTATATTTTGATTGTTAACTATATTTATTTTATTATCCATTAACTTTTCACTCCTAAATATTTTCTCTAGATTATTATATCAAACATTGTCTTATAAAAAAAGTATATTAAGATATTAAAAGACCACTATCAATTAATTTGAATAAGTGGTCTTTTAAATAAATACAATTAAACTTATCTTCCAAATATTTTTTTGAAAAAGCCTACTTCTTTTTCTTCGATATCTTTTATTTTTTGTTTTAATCTTATGTTTTCATGATCGATTTCTTTTATTCTTATTTTCAACCTAGCATTTTCACAAATTAGTATATCTCTTTCTTTAGAATTAAGTTCTTTTCTAAGAATAATAACTTCATTTTTTAGTTCTTCAACTACTTTAATATTATCTTCTGTGCCTTTATTTATAGCCAAGTATATTTTTTCAAAAAACTCTTCTTCTAATGTATTGCTTATTTCTCTTGCTATTTCATAAGTATCTAAGTAAGAAGAATCGTCATCCATAGCAACTAATCCTCTATCTTGGTTATTAATCAAGATATCCGGAGACTTTATTATAAGTTTTATCTGTTTATTGCTAAATCCCTTGTCTTGAAGAGTTTTTATATATTGAAGAATCTCAATTTCCTTATAAGTAAAATATCTATGATTAGAATCATTTCTAGGAATATCTATTTCAAATTCTTTTTCATAGTATCTTATAACATGAGGGGCATATTCTGTAATATCAGAAACCTCAGATATTGTATATTCATGATTTATATCTAGCATAGTACTACCTCCAAACATTTTGCTACTATTATACTATTCTATATTAAATCATAAAAATCCTTTATTTTTTAAAGGGAATTTTCATACAAATTTATACATTTATTTACAATATATTTAAAATACAATTAAACCTTTTTATAAAAAAAAGTGTTTTCTGATTTTAAATTATATTTTTGAGGCATTATAATTTGTTCTGTACTTCCAACAAACAATACACCTTCATCATTTAATGCATCATGGAATTTTTTATATAATAACTCTTTTGCATCATCTGTAAAATATATCATAACATTTCTACATGTTATAATGTCGATATTTGATGGAAACCTATCTTTTAGTAAGTCCATCTTTTTAAACTCTACTCTTTGTTTTACATCATTAATAATTTTATAAGAATTTTCTATTTTTTCGAAATATTTATTTTTAAAATTTATAGGGAGATTATTTAAAGATTTTTCACTATATAGACCCTGTTTTGCTTTATTTATAGCTTCTTCATCAATATCAGTTGCAAAAACCTTTATACGGTTTAAAGGAAAAAAGTTACTCATCATCATTACTAAAGAATAAGGTTCTTCTCCCGTAGAGCATGCAGAACTCCATATCTTTAAATCCTTTTTATTACTATCTATTAAATTAGGTATAATATTGTTTTGTAAAACTTGCCATTGAGAAAGATTTCTGTAAAACTCAGAAACATTTATGGTTAAATAATTAATAAATTCTTCTAATAATTTTTTATCTTTTTTAAGTCCAATAAAATAATCATCAAAATCATTAAATTTATTTCTATTTAAAAGTGAAGAAATTCTTCTCTTCATTTGTTTTTCTTTATAGTAATTTAGATTAATTCCAGTTAAACTGTTTATATTTGTTTTAAATACTTCGTATTTTGCCATATGCCCTCCTAGTCTCCTGAATATAAATTTAAAGGCTTAGTGTAAACAAACACTAAAGCCCCTAATACATTTTTATTTAATCATTGTTTATAATGTCACCAATTGTAGTATCCAAATCTTCTTTTTCAATACTATCTTCTTCTAGATATTCCTTTTTTTCTTTGTCATTTCCAATTTCTTTTATACTTAAACTTATTTTCTTATTTTGTCCATCTATATCTATTACTTTTACATTTATTTTATCATCAATACTGAGGATATCTGATGGTTTTTTTACATGTTCATTCGAAATTTGTGAAACATGTAATAGTCCATCAACACCTTCATTTAGCCTTACAAAAGCTCCAAAGTCTAGTAAATTTACTACCTTCCCTTCCACTACATCTCCAATATTTACATTGTTTGAAAATGCAATCCAAGGCTCTTCTGTAGTTTGTTTTAATCCCAAAGAAATTCTGTTTTTTTCTTTGTCTAGAGATAATACTTTTACTCTTATGTTTTGACCTATAGTCACTATTTTTGAAGGATGTTTTATTCTATTCCAAGACAAGTCTGATATGTGAACAAGCCCATCTAATCCACCTATATCTACAAATGCTCCAAAATCTGCAAGTCTTTTAACTATTCCTTCTAAAATTTGACCCTCTTCTATATTAGCCCATAGTTCTTTTCTTTTGTTGTTAAGTTCTTCTTTTTCAATTTCTTTTCTAGATAAAATAACTCTTCTCTTTTCTTTGTCAAAGTCTATTATTTTTGCAACCAAAGTTTTTCCTTTATATGAATTCAAATCATCTACATATTCTGTCGAAATCTGAGAAGCAGGCATAAAACCATTAACACCACTTATTATAGCTATTAATCCACCCTTGACTACACTTTTTATCTTACATTCAACTCGTTCTTTATTACCATATAATTCCTCAACAGTATCCCAATTTTTAAATTCATTAACTCTTTTAGTAGATAAAACTACATTTCCTTCACCATCGTCAATCTTAATTACAAATACATCAATTTCATCACCAGGACTATATAAATCCTTAGGATTTACATCTGGATCATTAGACAATTCATCCATATTTATGATTCCATCAGATTTATAGTTGATATTTACCATAACTTCGTTTTTTGTGACAAAAATAACTTCACCTTTTATTACATCACCTCTGTTAATTCTGGTAAAAGAGTTTTCTATAGCTTCAAGCATCTCTTCACTCATCTCTTCATTCATTTCATTTTTAATATTATCCATCGTTTCAACTACCTCCTTAATTATCCAATCAGGTGTAGAAGCACCTGCTGTTATTCCAATTTTTTCATACCTATTTATTTCATTTAAATCTAACTCTTGTGCAGTTTGAACATGAACTACATTTTTACAATTTTCTCTACTTATCTCTGCCAATTTATTTGTGTTTGAACTTTGATATCCTCCTATGACAATCATAAAATCTACATTAGACGCAACTTCTTTACAGGATTCTTGCCGTAATTTGGTTGCATTGCAAATAGTGTTAAATAACTTAATATTATTGCATTTTTCTTTAATAATACTAACTAATGTATCAAATTTTTCCTTTTTATAAGTAGTCTGACAAACTATACAAACTTTATCCATACTTGGCAAATCAAAAGCTTCATTAGTCGAATTTACAATATATCCTTCGTTATCGCACCAACCATTTATTCCTATTACTTCAGGATGAGTTGGGTCACCGACTATTATTATATTATACCCTTGATTTTTAAATTCTTCAACCCTATTGTGTATTGATTTTACATATGGGCAAGTAGTATCAATAAATTCTATCCTATTATCTTCTATCTCATCAATCACTTGCTTAGATACACCATGAGATCTTATTATTATTTTATTACTATTTAAAGGATTTAAACTTAATTCTTCAACACAGTTTATAACCTTTAATCCTTTCTTTTCAAAATACTTAACTGCCTGAGGGTTATGAATTAGCGGTCCTAAAGAGTATATATCACTTCCCTTATTTAATAACTCTTTTTGAGTCAATTCGACAGCTCTATTTACTCCAAAACAAAAACCTGCATTATCAGCTATTATTAGATTCAAAAAATCCTCTCCTATTTTTCCTTTATATCATAAATTATTCTTAAAATGTCTTTACTTAATTTAAAGTAATCTTCAGAACTTAATTTCTGCCCATAATATTCCGAAAGGTCAATATTTTCGCCAATATAAATATTTATCTTACTAAAAAGTTTATAGCTACCCTCTATATATATTGGTAAAATATGTGATTTTGATTTTATACTAATTAAAGCAGTTCCTGATTTTACATTTTCTAAATTAAATTCATTTACTCTAGTTCCTTCTGGAAAAATACCTAATACACCATCTCTTTTTAACACGCGAAGAGCATTCTTAATCGCTTTGAGATCAGTTTCTTTCCTATCTACAGGGAAGGCTCCTAATTTAGTAAATATATATTTTGAAAACTTATTTTGAAAAAGTTCTTTCTTTGCCATAAATGATATTTCTGTAGGATATATTATTGCTAATATTATAGGATCAAATATATGAGAATGGTTTGAGCATACAATTAATTTCTTATCTATCACAATATTGTCTTTTCCATATACATTTATTCTATATATTAGTTTAAATAGTATATTTACAATTCCTCTAGCTATAGTATAAAATTTCATTTTTAAACTCCCTTAACTATAGAAATTATTTCATCCACACACTCATCTACGGTTTTATTGGTATTATCTATCACATATGCATCTTCAGATTTTATCAAAGGAGAATTTTCTCTACTCGTATCTATTTCATCTCTTTTAATCATTTCTATCTTTACTTGTTCAAGTGATATATCTTTTTCTCCCTTTAAAATTAATTCTTTATATCTTCTATGGCTTCTTTCATCTATTGATGCAGTAACGAAAAACTTATAATCAGCTTCAGGAAGAACTACAGTTCCTATATCTCTACCATCCATTACTACAGATTTCGTATTAGCTAATTGTTTTTGAATTTTGACCATATTCTCTCTCACTTCTTTAATCTTTGCTATATGAGATACATTAGTGTTTATTATATTTTGTCTTATATCAATATCTACATTTTTTTCATCTAGATATATGTGATTATCATTGAAATCAATATGAGTGTTTTTCATAGCTTTAAGAACATCATCTTTTGAATTAGAATTTAATCCTAATTTCAATATCTTTAAAGTTAAGGCTCTATACATAGAACCAGTGTCAATGTACTCAATAGACAGCTTCTTAGCTACTATTTTTGCTATAGTACTTTTCCCTGCTCCAGATGGCCCGTCTATAGCTATGGATATGTTTTCCTTTAACATTACTTCCCTCCAATTCAAGTTATAGAATTACTCCTTAATAATTATATATGAAAAATGCCTAGAGAACAAGCTATTTTACTTAATTATTGCTACATATTATTAGCTGCTAAATATCCAGTAGAATAAGCTATTTGAAGATTATATCCTCCTGTTAATCCATGAACATCTATTACTTCGCCAGCAAAATAAAGACCTTGTACTATCTTGGATTCCATAGAAGAAGGATTTATTTCCCTTGTATCAACTCCCCCAGAACAAATTATAGCTTCCTCTATCGGCCTAAATGATTTAAAAGTTATAGTTAAATTTTTAATTAAGTTTAATAAGTTTGTTCGTTCTTCTTTTGTTATTTGATGTATTGTCTTATATGGGTCTATGCCTGATAACTTTATAATAGTAGCAATCATCTTTTTAGGGAATAAGTCATTTAAACCGTTTTTAAATTGTTTATTATTATATTTTTCAAAATCCTTCAATAGTCGAACATCTAATGTCTCAATATCAAGTGCAGGTTTTAAATCTATAATTATTTTTATATTTCCTTTTGAGCATTTATGAAGATAATTGCTCATGGAAAGTACTATAGGACCAGAAATTCCATAATGTGTAAAGATCATTTCACCAAATTCTTCATATAAAGTTTTATCTTTATAGACTGCACTTATACT
The DNA here is from genome assembly GCA_964428475.1 of uncultured Tissierellaceae bacterium. GTDB lineage: Bacteria > Bacillota > Clostridia > Tissierellales > Tissierellaceae > JARICQ01. The sequence continues at coordinate 15,871 of CAYRYO010000003.1, read as the reverse complement.
TATATTCTTTAATGATACTCCCTGTAGCTCTTTTACCCATTCCTCTTTTATTTCTATAGGAACCAAAGAAGGTTTTATATCAACTATACTATGTCCGAGTTTTTTAGCAAATTTGTAGCCATCACCAGTAGAGCCCGTACTTGGGTATGACTTCCCACCAGTAGTTATTAAAATTTTATCAAATACTAAATTACCATCATTTGTCTTTACATAAAACTTATTTTCTTTACATATAATATCTAAAACATTGGTATTTAACATTAGATTTACATCTTCTTTAGCTAGAAATTTTTCAAATGCCTTTATAACATCTGAAGATTTATCACTTTTAGGAAATACTCTTTCACCTCTTTCAACCTTTGTATCTAATCCGTAATTATTTAATAAACCTATAATATCTTCATTTGTGAAAGAATAAAAGCTACTATATAAAAACTTTTCATTAGATACAATGTTTTGAAAGAATTCTTGGATATAAGAAGCATTAGTTATATTGCATCTCCCTTTGCCAGTAATAAATAATTTTTTCCCAATTCTATCATTTTTTTCAATTAAGGTAACATTGTGTCCTTTAGATTTAGCAAATCCAGCCCCTATAATACCTGCAGGACCTGCTCCTATTACCGCTATGTTATATTTCAATTAGATTCACCTCTTAATATATTATATCAGAGTTTTTATTATTTAATAGTTATCATTTATGATAACATCTTTTATGATAAATATTATAAGACAATAAAATGGAGAATATTTTAATAAAATATTCTCCATTTTTGAAATTTACTATTCTATTTGTTAATTATATGAATCATAAACATTATAATTATTCCATATCTTTTCCAAGTCTTCAAAAGTAGATTTTATATCCTGACCTCTCTCCATACTAATAGATACTATCAAGGCGTTTATAAGACTCATAGGCGCAACCAGCGAATCTACAAAGGATAACATATCACTGCTCGCAATTAACGTTATATGAGACTCCTTAGCAGCTGGAGAAACTAAACTATCAGTTATACTTATTATCTTACATCCTTTTTCTTTGGAAAAATCTATTGCTTCTAGTGTTCTTCTAGAATATCTTGGATATGATATTCCTATAATTACATCATCTGAATCCACTTTTAATAATTGCTCAAATACATCATTTGGTCCTGCAATAATTACATTTGAATCTTTCACTAAAAAGTTTAAATAAAATCCAAGATATCCTGCTAAAAATGATGAAGATCTAAGTCCTAATATATATACATGTTTAGCATTTAATATTAAATCTACTGCTTTTCCAAATTCTCCATAGTCTATTTCATCTATAGTTTTTTGTATATTTTCAATGTCTTTTTCCATTACTTTTTTTAATGCATTTTCCTTAGTAGAATATTTCTCTGTCATAGATAATCTCTGAACTGTAGTAAGTTTTGTCTTTATGAGTTCATGAAGTTCTTTTCTAAGTTCTTTATAACCTTCATATCCAAGGGTAATTGCAAACCTAACAACGGTTGATTCACTTACCCCAACTGTCTCTCCAATGCTTGCAGCAGTCATAAAAGCTGCTTTGTCATAGTTTGCTATAAGAAATTCTGCAATTAATTTTTGTCCTTTGCTAAGAGAATTGAATTTTTCCTTTATATTATCTATTAAGTCAATTCTCATTTTCATACTTTCCCTTATATTCTTGTATCAAAGTAAAACCTTCAGATAAGGCCTTTTCATTCAGCTCCTTAGTTCCTCTCGGAACCCTGCCTGAAACAGCTTCAATTATTGACTCTTTGGAAACTACTTTTGTCAGTTCACAAATACTACCAAGAGCAACAATATTAGCTACCATTGATTTGCCAATTTTATCTCTAGCAGTATCTAAAATTGGAAGTACAATAGTTTCTATATGGTCACATTGTTGAATAAATTCTATAGATGAATCTAAAAGTAATACTCCCCCTGGTTTAAGAGAATCTATATATTTATCATATGCATCTTGGGTAAGAGCAAGCATTATATCACACTTCTCAACCTTTGGATAATTTATTTCTTTTTCACTGATGATAACTTCGGATTTACTAGCTCCACCTCTAGCTTCTGGTCCATATGATTGCGATTGAACTACATTTACTCCATCTAATAACGCAGCCTCTGCTAAAATTATACCTGCTAATATAAGTCCTTGACCTCCTGAACCTGTTAATCTTAATTCCTGAGTTAACATACTAGCCCTCCTTTGAAAAAGAATCTATTATTTTTTGATATTCTTCTGTATATTCTGATCTATGTGATTTATATAGCTCTCCTACAACATACTTGCCTTGTCTCTTTTCTTCAGGTAATTTGTCGTATGCAGTTATATTTATAGAGTTTTCTTTTAAAGACCTCATCATATCTACAGCTTCACCCTTTTTATTTTTCCTACCGTAGTAAGTAGGACAAATCGTCAATGCTTCTATAAATGAAAATCCTTTGTTTTTTATACCTTCTTCAACTTGCTTTGTTATCATATTTGGACTGTATACTGTACTTCTACTTACATAAGTAGCTCCTGCTGCATTAGTTAATTCACAGAGATCAAAATTTGCATCTATATTTCCATATGGAGCAGTAGTTCCCTTATCCCCAGTAGGTGTAGTAGGAGAATATTGCCCTCCAGTCATTCCATAAGTATTGTTATTGTAAACAATAGTAGTAATATCTATATTCCTTCTAGCCGCATGTATTAAGTGATTTCCACCAATTGCAGAACTATCTCCATCTCCAGTTATTACAATAACATTTAAATTAGGATTTGCAAGTTTAATCCCAGTTGCAAAAGCAAGAGCTCTTCCATGAGTAGTATGCATAGTATTAAAATCAAGATATCCTGATGCTCTAGCTGAACACCCAATTCCAGATACTATACAACAATCATTTTTATCTAAACCTAAATTGTCTATTGCCTTTACTATAGCTCTTGTGACTATCCCATTTCCACATCCTGGACACCATATATGGGGTAAATGATTTGTTCTAAAATATTTTTCTACCAATTTACTAGGCATCTTGACCCTCCTTAATAAACTTAATTATTTCTTCAGGTTTTATTAATTGTCCGTTTAATCTACCGTATTTTTCTACCTTTGCATTTTTACAAGCTACTCTATCTACTTCATTAAAATATTGTCCCATATTCATTTCAACTACTACTATCCTTTTTACCTTTTTTGAAAGTGCTCTTATCTCTTCTTCAGCTAAAGGCCAAATTGTTAAAGGTCTAAACAAGCCTGCCTTTATACCTTCTTCTCGCAAACTTTCTATAGCTGACATAGCCGATCTAGCTGTAGATCCAAATGCCACTACTGCCACATCTGCATCATCCATTTCATATTCTTTTACTTTTACTATATCCTCTTTATTATTTTCAATCTTATCAATCAATCTATTTAAAAATTCTTCAGCTATTTCAGGATTTCCAGAAGGAAATCCTGAAGATCCATGAACCAAACCTGTAACATGAAAATTATACCCTCTTCCAAATCCTGCCATCTCAGGTACTATATCACCTTCTTTTATTTCATAAGCTTTATATTCTTCAGGAGAACATGTAGGATCACTTCTATCACAAATTTCAACCTTTTCATCACTTATTTCAACTTTTTCTCTTAGATGTGCTACTACTTCATCCATCAATAATATTACCGGTGTTCTATATTTTTCAGCAAGATTAAATGCTCTAATAGTCTCTGTGTATGTTTCTTTAACAGACCAAGGGCAAAGCGCTATAATTGAATGATCTCCATGAGTACCCCATCTCGCCTGCATTATATCCCCTTGAGCTGGAGAAGTAGGTAGCCCTGTACTTGGACCTCCCCTTTGAACATTTACAATAACACAAGGAGTCTCTGTAATTATTGCATATCCGATTCCCTCCTGTTTCAAAGAAAATCCTGGACCACTTGTAGCAGTCATTGCTTTTTTACCCGTCAGTGCTGCTCCTATAGTAGCAGAAATTCCAGCTATTTCATCTTCCATCTGTATAAATTTTCCACCAAGTTTTGGCAATCTCTCTGAAGAAATTTCTGCTATCTCAGTAGATGGAGTAATAGGATATCCTGCAAAAAATCTCATTCCTGCCTTAAGTGCACCTTCTACGCAAGCTCTATTTCCTTGCATCAATTTAATAGTCATATTACTCTCCCCCTAAATAAATAGCAAAATCCGGACACCTAAGTTCACATTGACCACATTTTATACAAGCATCTAAATTTACAATATTTACTTTCCCTTGCTCTAATTCTAGTACAGCTTTAGGACAAAAAGCAACGCATATCCCACAACCTTTACATAAACTTTCTTCTACATTAAGAGTATTTTTTGTCATATTTGACAATTTCACTTCCCCCTTAGACTTATATTTATTAATTTTATGTTATCAAACAAAATCATATTTTGCAAGTTTTATTTCATATGTTTAATAAATATTTTTTTTTTGCAAGTTTAATTTCATAAACATTTATTTTTTAGAAATTAGTAACTATTTAAATCAATAAAAACGAGCTAAATTTAGCTCGTTTTTAAACTGGATAGGCTTTATTTTCTTCATCAATTAAATTATAATCTATTTCATACTTTGTTGCTTGTCTCTCTTTGAAAAATTCTAAAGAGATTTGTGGAAATAATGCATAACTTAATACATCTTCATCTTGTTCTATATATTCTTTTATTTCATTTCTAAGCTGATCTAATTGTGGTTTCATTAAATCTGCGGGTCTTCCAGTAAATACTTCTTCATCTCCTATTATTTTCTTTTTTATTTCATCTGAGATAGGAACTGTAGTCTTACCATACATTCCTTTTACATAGTTCTTGGCTTCATTAGGAACCATTTTATATCTTTCATCTAGTAATATATTGAATACAGACTGTGTTCCTACCATTTGACTCATTGGAGTAACTAACGGAGGATAACCAAAATCTTCCCTCACTCTAGGCACTTCTCTCAATACTTCTTCAAACCTATCTTCTGCACCTTGACTCTTTAATTGTGACACCAAATTAGATATCATTCCTCCTGGAACTTGATATATAAGAGTATTTACATCTACATTTAATACTTTTGGATCCAGTAGACCCTCATTTACATATTTTTCTTTTATTTCTTTAAAGTATTCTGATACCTCAAGTAAAAGTTTCATATTTATATACTCAGGATAATATTTAGATCCCTTTAAAGACGCTATCATAGGTTCTGTAGCAGGTTGAGATGTACCATTGCCAAAAGGTGATATAGCAGTATCTATTACATCTACTCCAGCTTCTATAGCTTTCATATAAGTTTGGTTTGCAATCCCACTCGTAAAATGAGAGTGCATCTCTATTGGAACTTTAATATTTCTTTTCATCTCTCTCACCATTTCTTCACCTACATATGGAAGTAAAATTCCAGACATATCTTTTATACATATAGAATCTGCACCCATCATTTCCATAGATTTAGCAAGATTTACATAATACTTAGTGTCATGCACGGGGCTAGTAGTATAAGCCATTGCGGCTTGAGCATGACCGCCGTATTTTTTAGTAAATATAATTGATTTTTCTATATTTCTAGGATCATTTAAAGCATCAAATATTCTAATAATATCTATTCCATTTTCAATAGATTTTTTTATAAATTCCTCTAATACATCATCCGGATAATGCTTATATCCCAATATGTTTTGTCCCCTAAGAAGCATCTGTAGCTTTGTCTTTTTAAAGTTTTTTCTTAAAAGCCTAAGCCTTTCCCATGGGTCCTCATTTAAAAATCTCAAACACGCATCAAATGTAGCACCACCCCATACTTCTAGTGCATGGAAACCTACATTATCTAGTTTTTCAACTATTGGGAGCATGTCCTCTATTCTCATTCTAGTTGCAATAAGAGATTGATGTGCATCTCTCAAAATAGTATCAGTTATCTTTACATTTGCCAATCTTCATTTCCTCCTATTTTTTCTATGCAATATAATATTGGTGGAGAATTTTTTTGATTTAAAAAATCATATTTCAAAACATTAAAATCGCCTTGATCTAGATTTGTTAAAAATTCTTCAATTGCATCTTTTTCTTCTATTCCACCATCATGACCAGTATAACATGTAATTAAAATGATTCCATTGTTTTTTAGCAATTTCAGTGCTACTTCTAAACTTTTAATAGTAGATTGACCTTTTGTCTTAATGTTTTTATCTCCTCTAGGCAGATATCCTAAATTGTATATAAATAAATCTACTTCTTCTTTAATATGTTTGGAAATGTTTTCATGACTATCTTTGATTAAAACAGTATTCCCATTTAAATTTTCATCTTTCAGTTTTTGAAGTGTTATTTCTATTGCTATATCTTGTACATCGAAACCATACACAATACCATCTTTACCAACAGTACTAGATAAAAACAAAGTGTCATTCCCATTACCTACTGTACAGTCTACACAAAAATAACCACTATTAACACTTCTAGCAATTATATCTCTAGTAAATTTTATAGTATTCACTACCTCTTTATATTTCATTCACATCACCACAAGAACATTTATGCTTGAAGAAATCTTCTATATCTATTTCTAATATATTTTCCTCATTTTCTTTAAATCCATTTTTAATCAAATAACCATTTATTTCAGGAAAATAAAGTCTTTTTACTTTATTCCTATCTAATTTATCAATCATTACTTTTAAAAGTCCATCTCCAATTTTATTATTTCTCCATTCGTGGGCAATATAAATATACTCTAGTATCCATAAATCCTTTTTCCGTTTTGTTTTTATAGCACCTATAATATTTTCATCTTCAAAACTCAAATAAATTAATTCATTAGCATTTGAGTCTTTAATATCAATATCTACTTTACTAAGTAAGTCCTTTAAATCTTTTAAATCACTATCTTTAAACCTTCTTATAAAAATCATATTAACTCCTTATACTAAAGTTTTTTTAAATATTCGATTTCATCTTTTTCTAAAAATCTCCAGTTACCTACATTTATTCCTCCAATTTCTAATTTACCTATAGCAACCCTTTTTAACTTTTTAACAGGATGATTGATCTTCTCACACATCTTTTTAACTTGTCTATTTCTACCTTCATGAATTTCTATATCGAGAATAGATTCATCCTCATATTTTTTTGCTATTTTAATAGAAGCTTTAGCTGTTCTTTTTTTATCTAGCATAATACCATTTCTGAATCTTTCAAGTTCGAGCTTATTTGGAACACCCTCAACAATAGCTATATACCTCTTACTAACTTCATGACTTGGATGTGTTAAATTGTATGCTAGATCTCCATCATTCGTAAGTAATAAAAGTCCTGTAGTGTCAGCATCTAACCTTCCTACGGGGAATATTCTCTCATTTACTCCTTCAATTAAATCTGTAATTATCTTTCTTCCCTTTTCATCCTTTAATGTTGTCACATACCCTATAGGTTTATTTAGCATAATATATATTTTTTTTGTTTCCTGTCTAATAGTTTTATTATCAACTTTAATTATATCTTTTTTAGGATTTACTATTATTCCCATCTGATTTACTATTTTGCCATTTATACTTACTCGTCCTTCTTCTATCATAATTTCTGCCTTTCTCCTAGAAGCTATTCCGCAAATTGCAATATATTTTTGTAATCTCATTTTACTCCCCTTTCAAATAACACATTGTCATCTAATTTATATATTACCCCTTATCTCTAAAAAAGTAAATGCATTAATGCTTATTCATTTTTTTATTTTATCCCATAGTCCTTCTATTATATTTAATTTTGCTACCGTTTCACTGGCTATTAAATTTGTACTCTGGATTAATCTCCCATTTAAATAAGTATATATATATCCTAATTTATCTCCTTTGTTAATAGGTAATTTAATATTATCTTTTATCTCCGTACTTATTAATATATTATCTATTTCATCTTCTCGCAAAGGATATATTAATTCATCTTCTGTGACTAAATTCAATCTTTTCTTTTTACCATTATCTATATATAAAGATTTGATATATTGACCATTATCATATATTATATAAGGTTTAAAATTTTCAAACCCATAGTTTAATAGCTTATAATTGTCGTTAAACCAATCACTTCCATTAAGCACAACTGCTATAAGCCTCATGTTTTTTCTCTTTGCAGATGAAACTAAACATCTTCCAGAATTTGTAGTATACCCAGTTTTCACACCATCACCACCTTGATATTCCCAAAGTGTCTTGTTTTTATTTAAATAAACATTATTTTCTTCTCTTGTCGAAGTATATAGCTTTGTACCTACTATATTTTCAAAGAGTTCATGTTTAAAAGCATCTCTTGTTATTAATGCTAAATCATATGATGTAGAATAATGCATATGATCATGTAATCCATTTGTATTTACAAAATGTGTGTTTAATGCTCCTATGCTTTTAGACTTAGAATTCATCATCTTTACAAAGTTATCTATATCACCACCAACATTTATTCCTATTGCTACAGCAGAATCATTACCTGATCTAAGCATTAGGCCATATAGAATATCCTCAAGAGTCATTTTCTCGCCTTTTTTTAAATATATACTAGATCCTTCTATTCCAACTGCATCTTCATCAATACATATAATATCATCTTTTTGACTATTTTCGATAGCTACAAGAGCAGTCATTATCTTTGTAGTGCTTGCTATAGGCATTTTCATATGAGCATTGTTTTCATATAACACTCTTCCACTTGATTCATCTATTAATATATATGATTTTCCACTTAAATTTAACTCTTCTCCACTAACTAATCTTGGGAAAGAAAAGAATAAAATCCATAAAATAATCCAATTTATTTTTTTCATATTTACCTCCATTTATTTTTAATCAAAAAGTGACAATACTATATTTTAGTATTGTCACTTTCATCTATAATATCCTCACTTTTTTTAAAATTATCTAATGGAGGCAATTCTTCAATATTTTCTAATCCAAAGCTTCTTAAAAAAACATCTGTAGTCCCATATAAAATTGGCTTTCCTACCTTTTCAAGCCTTCCTATCTCTTTAATAAGTCCTCTATCCATAAGAGTTTCTATAGACCTATCACATCTCACTCCTCTAATAGCTTCAATATCTGATTTAATAATAGGTTGCCTATATGCTATTATAGAAATAGTTTCAAGAGCTGCGTTTGATATTCTTCTAGAACTGTTACTTATCGATAGTTTCTGTATCCATTCAAAATGCTCCGGCCTTGTCACCATCTGATATGATGAATTTATCCTTATTATTCTTAATCCTCTAAAATTATAATCAAACTCATCTATCATTTCATCTATAATATTAATTAAATCATTTTCATCCATTTCCAACATAGAAGCAATGTCCCTTAATTCCAGAGGATCACCCCAAGTAAACAACATTGCCTCCACTATTGATTTTATTTCTTTTACTTCCATCTATTGTTACTCCTTTTCATCTAATTTAAAAATAGAAAAATCAGAAAAATCATTTTCTTGTTTGATTCCAACATACTTTAGAGATATCAACTCTAAAATTGATAAAAAATATGCTATTATTTGAGACTTTGAAGTATCTTTCAAATCAAACAAATCACTAAATCTTATGCTATTTTGTACTTTTAAATTTAATTTAATAATTTCAATACATTTTTCCAATGTATATTCTTCTCTTTGTATTTCATCAATTTCTAGCATTATACTTTCCCTGAAATTTTTTTTCATCATCTTATTAAAGCAATTAAGTAAATCTTGTATATTAAGTCCTTTAAGCTCAGATTTTTCTTCCATATCAAAAAAAATTTCTTCTTTTGGTTTTAAATACATCTTTGAATATAAAATTTCATACTCTTTTAACTCTTTGGCCACTTCTTTGTATTTTTTATATTCAACTATTCTTCTTACAAGTTCATCTCTAGGGTCTACATCTTCCATTTCTAGCTGATATCCTTCTGCTTTTTCTTCTTTAGGCAACAACATCTTGCTTTTTATTTCCAAAAGAGTGGCTGCCATAAGTAAAAAATCACTTGTAACATCTAAATTTAATTCTTCCAGACTCTTTATATAATCAACAAATTGTTTTGAAATCTTATTAATAGGTATATCATATATATCTATCTCTGCCCTATCAATTAGATGTAGAAGTAAATCCATAGGCCCTTGAAATTCATCTATCATTATCTTATATTCCATATTATTCTCCTAAAATATTCTAATATCAAATTATATATAATATTATACAACCTCGACCTATTAAAGTCGAGGTTATTCAAAGTAAAGTTATTTCTGATTTAAAAACAACGTTACTGTTTTTTTCATCATATTAAAAAATCCCGATTTTTCAATATCTTCTTCTGCAACTAAATTTATTTCATGAGTTTTTTTACCATCTATTGAAATAATCATCTTACCAATGGTTTGCCCTCTATATATCGGTGCAATCATTGCCTTATCTAATATTATTTGTTTATCTATGCTCTCTTTTTGACCCTTAGAAAGCAATACAAAACTATCTCTTTCAAATACAGCATTTACAAAATTCTTACTTCCTTTTTCAATTTCTATCTTCTCAATAATTTCTCCTTTTTTACCTATTACTACGCTATCATAATTTGCAAATCCAAAGTCTAGCATCTTCTGGACTTCATTAAATCTAGTCTTTGAATTATCTGCTCCCATTATAACTGCAATAAGTTCTAAATTTCCTCTTTTAGCTGAACCAGATAAGCAAAATCCTGCTTGATTTGTAGATCCCGTCTTTACTCCAGTTACTCCCTGATACTGCTTAATTAATTTATTTGTATTTACCAAGGTTTGAATTTTATCTTTATTTTTACCTACTTTCATATCATAAATATAAGTCTTGAGCCATTCACTTGCTATATCATGTTTTAATAACTCCCTAGACATCAATGCTACATCATATGCACTTGTATAATGCTCTTCATCGGGAAGTCCACTTGCATTTGTAAAGTTTGTATTATTCATCCCAAGCTCTTTTGCCCTACCATTCATCATTTTCACAAATATATCTTCCGTACCTGAGATACATTCTGCTAAAGCTACTGCTGCATCATTAGCAGATCTAATTGCTATCGCTCTAAAAAGCTCCTCTACTACTTGTGTCTCTCCTGCCTCTAAGTAAACTTGAGAACCTCCCATACTAGAAGCATATGAACTTATTACAACTTCATCATTAAGTGAAATACGACCATTCTCAACTGCCTCTAACCCCAATATCATAGTCATTATCTTAGCAATACTAGCTGGTGGCAATTTTTCATCTTTGTTTGATTCATAGATAATATCTCCAGTACCACCATCAATCAGTACAGCAGATTTCGAATTTATATTTAAATCTGCTGTCGCCCATACATTGAACGTCAAAGAAAAAATCATTAAAAGCAATAATATAAGGGATCTTAGTGTTTTTTTCAAACTTCTCACTCCATTTCATATATTTGCTTTTATCTTTTCCTCAAAATTCACTGTTATACATATTTTAGAAAAATTACATTATTTGGAAATATCATTTTATCTTATTATATCATAAATATATTCTTCTATTTCCGGCTTATCGCCCATGATAGTTAGTGAGTTTAAAGCCATTTCATATGCATTTTTATATTCATCTAAATTAGTGTGAAGAACAAAGACTACCTCACCTTCATCCACATAATCACCTATCTTTTTCTTTAAAGAAATACCAGCAGCATAATCTATATTATCTTCCTTTGTTGTTCTACCTGCACCTAAAAGCATAGCTGATATGCCTATATCTTCTGCATTTACAGATCCAATATATCCTGATTTAATAGACTTCACTTCTATATGATTCTTTGCATTAGGAAGCTTTTCTAGATTATCAATTACCGTAGAATCTCCACCTTGTATACTTATAAGTTCTTTTAATTTTTCAATCGCTTTACCACTTTCAATTATTTTACTTAAATTTTTATATGCCTCATCAAAATCATCAAAAGCTCCCCCAAGAATACACATATATGAAGCTATAGTAAGTGAAACAATAGTTTCGTCTATTGTCCCTTGTCCTTTTAGTACATTTACAGCTTCTTTTATTTCATTTGCATTTCCTACTTCATATCCTAAAGGTTGATTCATGTTCGTAATTACAGCTATAGTATTTCTACCGAGTGAATTACCTATATCTACCATATTCCTTGCCAATTCTTTAGCTTGTCCAATCGACTTCATAAAAGCTCCAGATCCTACCTTTACATCTAATACTATAGCATCCGCACCTGAAGCTATCTTCTTACTCATTATAGAACTAGCTATAAGAGGTATACTATCAACAGTAGAAGTAACATCCCTAAGAGAATATATTTTTTTATCAGCTGGTGTTAAATTTGCAGACTGTCCTACTATTGCCATCTTATACTTATTTACATTTTCTACGAATTTTTTTCCTGTCATTTCGACTTTAAATCCTTCTATAGCTTCTAACTTATCTATAGTGCCTCCAGTATGACCTAATCCTCTACCACTCATCTTTGCAACCGGTACTCCTACTGAAGCTACTAGAGGTATTACAATAAGGCTTATCTTGTCTCCTACACCACCAGTAGAATGTTTATCTACCTTTATTCCCTCTATCATAGAAAGATCAACCTTATCTCCTGAATTAACAAAAGAAATGGTTAAATTTGAAGTTTCTTCTTTATTCATTCCTTTAAAATATACAGCCATCAAAAACGCTGACATCTGATAGTCAGGAATGTCATCCTTAGTATATCCCTGTACCATATAATCTATTTCTTCAGATGTCAAAATTTCTCCATGTTTTTTCTTTTCAATAATATCGACAGCTCTCATTTAATATCTTCCCTCCATATTTAAATATTTTTTACAATATCTAATATAAGTTTTCCAAAATCTTCTCTTACCCTCATAGAAGTTTCTACTACTTCCTCGTGATTGAGAGGTTGATTTAAAATTCCCGTAGCCATATTTGTAATACATGATATTCCAAGTACCTTTACACCTTGATGATTCGCAATGATTACTTCTGGCACAGTAGACATACCTACAGCATCTCCACCTAATATCCTCGCCATCTTAACTTCTGCTGCCGTCTCATATGTTGGACCTGCAAACCAAGTATAGACTCCCGTCTTAATATCTACACCTTGTTTATTTGCCGAATCTTTAGCTATATCTATATATCTTTTATCATATGCATTTGACATATCCAGAAACCTTGGACCAAGTTCATCTAAATTTTCGCCCATAAGCGGATTTTGACCTGTATAGTTAATGTGATCTGTTATTATCATTAAATCTCCAGGTTCAAAACTTGTATTTACTCCACCAGCAGCATTAGTAACGATTAAACTCTCTACTCCTAATCCTATCATCACTCTAACTGGAAAAGTAACTTCTTGTAAAGTATATCCTTCATAAAAATGAAATCTACCCTGCATCGCAACAACTGTTTTTCCTGCCAATTCTCCTATTACTAGTTGCCCAGCATGTCCTTCTACAGTTGACTTAGGGAAATGTGGAATATCTTCATATTTAATCTTAATAGCATTTTCAATCTTATCAGCTAAGCTTCCCAGTCCTGACCCAAGTATAAGTCCGATTTTAGGCGTATATTTTGTGATTTTTCTTATTGATTCAATTGATTGATTGATTTTTTCCATATAATTCATCTTTTTTCCTCCTATGCTCTTGGATGAGTTTTTTTATAAATTTCTCTTAATTTTTTATTGTCACTAGCAAAATTATAAATTTGTGTAGTAGATAAATCAGAATGTCCTAAAATTTCTTGTACCGTTTTTATATTTGCACCATTTTCAATCAAATGTACAGCAAAAGAATGTCTAAGTGTATTTGGTGTTATTTTTTTGTTTATATTTGTCTTTAATGTATACTCTTTTATTATCTTCCAAAATCCCTGTCTAGTAAGTCTATTACCTCTATAATTTATAAACAGTGGACTATCACCTAAATCTATATTATTAGGTCTATACTTTTCTAAATATATACATAAGGCCTGTATAGCTACTTCACCAACTGGAACAAATCTAATATTATCTTCTTCTCTTATTTTCAAAATACCCAATTCTAAATCAATATCACTAATATCGATAGAAATTATTTCAGATACTCTTAAACCTGTTGCATAGAGTAATTCTAGCATCGATTTATCTCTAGAACCTTTAAAGCTATCTTCCTTCGGTTGAGAAAGCAATAATTTCACTTCTTCTTCAGTTAGTATAGATGGTATCTTTTTTTCAGACTTAGGTGATTTTAGATTAAGAGTTGGATCTTCATCAATAAGCTTGTGATTTAATAAATATTGAAAAAAACATCTAATAGATGCTAAGTTTCTTGATATCGTCGATGTTGCTTTCCCAGATTTTTGTAAATTTGTCAAGTATGTAATTATTGTAGTCTTACTTGTCTCTATGTAATCTGTTCTTTCTTTTTTGTTTAAATAATCTTTAAATTGTACAATATCTCTCATATAAGCCTCTAATGTATTGTCTGTTAGCTTTTTTTCATTTTTCATATAGTCTAAATAGCCATACATAATTTTATCCATAAAGTTATTTCTCCTTCTGTAAAAATTTGAAATCAAAATGCTATTTTGATTATTTTTATTAAATTAAAGCTAATAAATCCTTCTATAGTTGAAATTAAAAATATCAGTATCATCGAAAACAATAGTATAACTATATAGTCAATAAATTGTCTACTCTTTAATATTTTACCTTTTTTAAAATTATTGTTAGGAATAGCATTAAATATACATAAAGAAGCAATTGACAATATAGTTGGAATAAATAATAGATAATAAGGTAAGAGACCAAAAAAAGAAAATAAAAATCCTTTAATTTTAAAAGCATTAACTAAAAATGCAACTGTAAATCCAATCGAAATACCTTGTGATAAAATTACAATCGGTATAATAAATACCCCTAGTCCCAGTAAACCCATCACCCAAGTAAATAATATTATCTTCATATTAGAAAAGAAAGAAAACTTGCATATATCAACACAGCTATAAAGCTCATAATCTAAATATTTAAAAATCCAATTAAAGTATGATACTGCTTTTAATACTTTATCTTCTCTATATTTGACCACAATAAAAGATCCCAAAATAATACCAATTATCAAAAATGAAGTTAAAATAAAATACACTATATAATTATTTTGAAACTGTCTTTTTATTTTATTTATAGATTTCCTAAACAAAATATCCTTCCTCCTTGTATACAAGCCTTAAGAAATATTATGCTTTGAACAAGGATATTATAACTTTATTGTTTTTTATCTAATATTTTTTTTGCGAATTGTATTCCTATAATCGTCTTACTATCTAGTATTTCTCCTCTATCTACCATTTTCATTAAATCATCTATATGAATTTTCTCAGTCTCTATAAATTCACCATCATCAAATTCCGTGCTTCCTCCTGTGAGTTGTGTTGCTAAAAAAATATATACCTTCTCATTTGTAAATCCTGGTGATGTATAAAATTCAAGTAAATATTCAATTTTATTAGCAGAAAATCCTGTTTCTTCTTTTAATTCTCTTCTTGCAGTTTCGCCTGGTTCTTCATTTAACTCAATTTTACCAGCAGGTAGTTCTAAAAGAGCTCTTTCTACAGCCTTTCTATATTGTCTCACTAAAATTACACAATTATCGGCTGTAATAGGCAATATAGATACTGAACCTGGATGTTCAATTATTTCTCTTTTAGAATACTTTTTATCTGGAAGCTCTACCGTATCAATTCTTAAATTTACTAATTTACCCTCATATAACTTATCTGACTTCATCGTCTTTTCTTCAAACACCATAAATATTCCTCCTAGTATAATAATGTCATAGTCAATACTGACTATGCAGTTAAAACTTT
>CAYRYO010000002.1:0-94052 GCA_964428475.1 uncultured Tissierellaceae bacterium | reverse complement strand
TGAACCTAAAGTATTGTATTTAATTTTCTACTTAATGATATCATATATTTTTATTAAAAACAAGATATTTTACAATACTGTGCTATATACTATGCTATAAATAATAAGCAATACAAGCTCACTTCTATACATTATTTCTATTGTATTTGAGATAGATTTATTATCTACTGCAAAAGTCGCATCTCCTATTGTAGGCTTTTTTACAAGTAAACCGTGATAATAATTATCTCCACCAAGCCTGATTCCAAGTAGTCCAGAAACTGTTGCCTCTGGATATATTGCATTGGGACTTTTATGGTTTTTTCTATCTCTTATCATTATTTTAATACCTTGCTTTGTATTAAATCTACCTATTGAACCTACTATCATAAGTAATGATGTAATTCTAGCTGGAATAAAGTTAAATACATCATCTACTTTAGCAGGAAAACGTCCTATGTCTATGTATTTCTCATCCATATATCCAAGCATAGAATCCATAGTATTTACAAATTTATATAAAAGTCCTCCTGGTGCTCCTAGTATCATAATAAACAGTAGTGGTGCTATAACTCCATCCGAAGTATTTTCTGCAACAGTCTCAACGGTAGCCTTTATTATCTCTTCTTCACTTAAATCCTTGGTATCTCTGCCAACTATATATCTAAGCCTATCTCTTCCATATTCAATTCCTTTTTCTAATGCCTGCGATACTTTGTCGGCCTCGTAATGTAGGGATCTAGCTGCCATACAAGTGTAGATTAAGTATGTATTTACTATCATATATATAATCTTGTACTCCTTTAAACATTTAAGAAGAATAAATGGAAATAGAAAGCCAAGTGTTATATTGATAAATACAATTAAAAACCCTGCTATCTTAAGTCCACTTTTACTCTTAGACCATTTTCGTGCCTGCTTTTCCTCGAAATTTATTATGTTTCCCATTAGCTTTACAGGATGAGGAAAACTATATGGATCCCCTATTATAAAATCTAGTATCACAGCTATTATTATACTTATAAACATATTTCCTCTCCTTTGTAAAAAGTCTACCTATTTTAAGTTTTATTAAAGTGTTGTTTTTTTATCTGCAATCCCCATAATTTTATACAAATATTCCATATCCATATTTTTTCTTACTACATCTGCCCATCTATCTAGTTCTATATCCATATCATCATTTGACTGATAGCTTTCATTGCAATCTTTCTTATAATCCTGCAAGCTGTCTTCATCTGGAAGTTCTAAATGTGTAAATGGAATAGTCCCCACTACTGGAATATCCAGTAGTTCTTCTATCATCTTGATTCCTGGGTCTAGTAGTGTCTTATCCCCTCTAAATTTGTTTATAATAAGCCCCTTAATTCGCCTTCTCTCATCTGGTTCAAGCAACATCACTGTACCATAAAACGAAGCAAAGACTCCACCTCTATCTATATCTGCAACTAAAAGTACATCTGAGTCAGCCATTTCAGCCATACCCATATTGACTATATCATTTTCTTTTAAGTTTATCTCTGCAGGACTTCCTGCACCTTCTATAACTACTATATCATTTTCACTTTCAATTTTCTTGTAAGTTTCAATTATCATAGCTTTTAAATTGTTTTTGTATTTAAAATACTGTCTAGCTTCCATGTGTTCCATATCTTCGCCCTTAATCACTACCATAGACCCCATATCTGTCTTTGGAATTAGAAGGATAGGGTTCATGTCTGGACTGGGTTCCATTCCTGCTGCAAAGGCCTGTAGGGTTTGAGCTGTGCTTATCTTATATCCATCTCCTGTAAGATAGTATTTCGAGCTCATATTTTGTGATTTGAAAGGATATACTTTGTATCCATCTTGTTTGAATATCCTACATAATCCTGTACACATCATACTCTTACCTGCTGAAGATGTAGTTCCCTGTATCATTATATTTGCCATTTTATTCACCTCTCTAAGCTATTATATATAATAAAAACATATTTTCCTAGTCCTCAGCAAGAAAAGATGCCCTAAATAATCTTAAGACACCTTTTGTAAAATGATATTATTGTATATTTAATTATACTCGAACTTTTATTAATTAATTTAGTATTTTTTTATTTTTATCTATATTTATAGAATTCTTTAAATTTTCTTCTGCTCTTGAAAGCATTAACTTTAGTCTATTTACTTGATTTACTACACTAGCTCCTGGATCATAGTCTAGGGGTATAATATTTGCCTTTGGATAAATATCCCTTATGGCTTTTATCATTCCCTTTCCCGTAATATGATTTGGAAGACAGCCAAATGGCTGAACACATACTATATTCTCTGCCCCTGCTTCTATAAGTTCTATCATCTCTCCAGTGAGCAACCAACCCTCTCCTGCTTGGTTGCCAAGAGAAATTAATTTTTCTGCCAATCCTCCTAGTTCTTCTATTCTGAGGGGTGAATGAAATTTTTTGCTCTTATTTAAGGCTTTTCTTATAGGTTCTCTATAGTATTCGATATATCTTATCCCTATATCTCCAGATACTTTAGACACTAAACTTTTACCTAGGTGTTTATTTTTAAAATCAGAATTGTATAAACAGTAGAGTAGAAAATCTGTAAGGTCTCCAGATAATACCTCTGCCCCTTCTCTTTCCAGTATATCAACCAGTTCATTATTAGCTATAGGATGATATTTTACTAATATTTCTCCTACTATTCCAACTTTAGGCTTGGATATATCAAGAGTCTCTAAGTTTTCAAAATCATCTACTATATGATTTACATATTCTATATAAGATTCTTGTTTTATATACCCTATTTCATTCTTAAGCTTTTCTATCCAGTTGTTTAGTAGGATATTTGTTGAATTCTTTATCTTTTCATATGGCCTAGTCTTTAGAGATAATCGCATCAAAAGATCTCCTAGAAGAATAGACATTATTGAGTTTCTTATAAGCTTGTAAGAAAATTTAAATCCTGGGTTTTTTTCTATTCCCTGTGCACTTACGCTTATAACTGGTATATTAGAAAATCCAGATTCTTTTAATGCCTTTCTTAAAAATCCCACATAGTTAGAGGCCCTACACATTCCCCCAGTTTGACTTATGATAAGCGATGTATTATCTAAATCGTACTTTCCTGATTTCAATGCAGATATAAACTGCCCCACTACAAGTATAGAAGGATAGCAAGCATCATTATTTACATATCTTAATCCTTCATTTACTATATTATCTTGAAAGTCATCTAGAAGCTCTAAATTGTAAGCAAAACTTTTAAATACACTTACTAAGATTTCAAATTGTATAGGTGCCATCTGTGGCATCAAAATTGTATGATTTTTCTTGTTCTCTTTTGTAAACACTATTCTATTTTCAAACAAAGGTCTTTCATCATATTTTATTTTTTTATCTTTTCTTTCTTCTAGTGCAGCTATCAAAGATCTGATCCTTATCTTTGCTGCTCCTAGATTGCTTATTTCATCTATTTTTAAATTAGTATAGATTTTTCCATGTCTTGATAGTATTTCATTTACTTGATCTGTAGTTACAGCATCGAGTCCACATCCAAAAGAGTTTAATTGTATTAATTCTAAATTTTTCTGTGTCCCTATAAATTCAGCAGCTCTATAAAGCCTTGAATGATATGTCCATTGATCTAATACCCTTATAGGTCTTTCTAACTGGCCTAAATGTTCCACACTATCCTCTGTCAGAACTGCCATACCTAGTGAAGTAATCAAAGATGGTATCCCGTGATTAATAGCTGGATCAATATGGTATGGTCTTCCACCCAATACTATCCCCTTTAGCTTATTTACCCTTAGATATTCTACTGTTTCTTCTCCTTTTTCCCTTATATCTTTCCTATATGTCTCCAGCTCTTTCCATGCATTATTCAATGCCATTTTAATTTCCTTTAAAGTAATATTAAAACACTTTAAACTATTGTAAATTCCTTTTGTTAAGCTGTTTTTGTCATCAAAGCTTATAAATGGATTTAAAAACTCTACTTTGTTTTCTTTTAACTCCTCAATATTATGTTTAATTACCTCTGGATATCCAGTAACTACAGGACAGTTTAAATGATTATCTGCTTTTTCATCCTCCTGTTTTTCATAAAAAACTGAAGGATAAAATATGAAATCTATATCTTTTTCTATTAGATCCATTATATGACCATGAACTATCTTAGCAGGATAACAAGCAGTTTCACTTGGTATAGAGCCTAGGCCATTTTCATAAATCTTCCTGCTGGAAAGCTTAGATAGTTCTACTCTAAAGCCTAAATCAGTGAAAAGGGTATGCCAAAATGGATAATTTTCATATATATTTAACACCCTAGGAATGCCTACTACACCTCTTTTAGCCCCTTCTATACTTAAAGATTTATAATCAAAGGTTCTAGCAAGCTTATATTCATATAAGTTTGGAAGTGGAGTCTTTCTTGTGTTTATACCGGCACCTTTTTCACATTTGTTTCCTGTAATATATTTACTTCCATCAGGAAATATATTGATATTAAGACTACAGTTGTTTCCACATCCGCCACAATTTGTCTTCTTAGTTTTATATGAAAATGAATCTAATTCCTTTAATGATAAGATACTAGAAACATTATCCTCACATCTCTCTTTAGCAATTATAGCTGCACCTAATGCACCCATAAGCCCTGTTAAATTTGGCCTTATAGCTTCTCTACCAGAAATAAGTTCAAAGCTTCTTAGTATTGCATCTCCATAAAAAGTTCCACCTTGAACAACTATTTTTTTTCCTAGCGTCTTGGGATCTCTTACCTTAATTACCTTTTGAAGTGCATTTTTTATTATAGAATATGCAAGCCCTGCTGATATTTCACCTATGCTTGCACCTTCTTTCTGAGATTGTTTTACCATCGAATTCATAAAAACAGTACATCTTGAACCTAAGTCTACAGGATTTTCAGCAAATAACCCAGCCTCTACAAACTTATCTACACTCATGTTTACAGAATTTGAAAAAGTCTCAATAAAAGAACCACAACCTGAAGAACAAGCTTCATTCAATAAGATATTATCTATTACTCCATTTTCTATTTTCATAGATTTCATATCTTGTCCACCTATATCAATTATGAAATCTACATCTTCCTGGAATAACTTTGCACCTTTGTAATGAGCTATCGTTTCTACTTCCCCCACATCAATATTAAGAGCTGCTTTAATAAATTCTTCTCCATATCCAGTAACGCAGGAATAGGATATTTTAGTATTGGGCAATTTCTCGTAAATATCCTTTAATATAAATATAGTTCTATCTAGTGGCTTGCCCTTGTTGTTTCCATAATAGGAGTAAATTACCTTATTATCTTCATTTATTAACAAAGCTTTAGTTGTAGTAGAACCTGCGTCTATTCCTAAATAAGATTTACCTTTATATTCTTTCGCAGTCTTAGCATCTACAGTCTCAATATTGTGTTTACTGTGTCTTTCTTTAAATTCCAGATATTCTTCTTTGTTCTTAAAAAGAGCTTTTAGTTTTTTTATTGAATTTTTTTCTATTGTGTCTTTGATTTCAAATCTAGTTTTTAGTTCTTTAAATGAAATAATTTTTCCATTAACTGATGAAACCGCTGCCCCAATAGCTACATATAGCTGTGAGTTGTCTGGATAAATTATATCTTTAGCTTCTAATTTTAAGGTTTCAATAAATCTATCTCTAAGACCTGACAGAAAATGAAGTGGCCCCCCTAAAAATGCAACTTTCCCAGTAATTGGCCTACCACATGCAAGATTAGATATAGTTTGATTGACTACAGCTTGAAATACAGAGACGCTTATATCTTCAGGTGTTACCCCTTGATTTATAAGAGCCTGTATATCTGTCTTGGCAAATACACCACATCTAGATGCAATAGAATATATACTCTTATAATTTAGGGAATAATTATTTAAACCTTCTGCATCTGTTTCAAGAAGAGAAGACATCTGATCTATAAAAGCTCCTGTTCCTCCTGCACAAATACTATTCATTCTCTGTTCAAGTGCATCTCCAAAATATGTTATCTTTGCATCTTCCCCCCCAAGTTCTATTGCCACATCAGTTGCTGGTATAAAGGTCTGTATTCCTTTGGTAGAAGCAACTACCTCCTGAATAAAAGGTATCTTTAACCACTCCGTTACATATAGCGCCCCAGATCCTGTTACCATCATAGTAATACTTTCATTTTTGTATTTCTTGTAACCTTCCATTAATATATCTTTAACTGATTGTTTTACATCTGAAAAATGCCTTTTATAACTTCCATGAACTAATTGAAGTGAATTGTTTAACACGACAAGCTTTACTGTTGTGGAACCAACGTCTAAGCCAACATGAAATATTGACATTTTGCCATCTCCTTATATTTATAAATAAAAGATAAAACCTTGTCCTTTTTTGTAGTTTACAATATTATATAGTATTTTTTATTATATGTAAATCATATTAATCAACATCCTTATTTATGATTTAAAAGCAAATTATTATTAAATATGCCAACTTACAGATATTCTACAAGTTCACAAGTTTTTACAAATTTATTGCTTTATGTCACTTTACTATACATATACCCATGATATTGGCTTTATCTCTATATAAAATACAATATATATGCCTATATTCTATTATATTTATTTTACATATGCTAATATATATTGTATATTATTAGTATATGATATTATATAATGTGAAAGATTAAGCTAAAGGAGAGATATTTATGGAGAGAGTAGTTGGAACCGTCGTCAGGGGATTAAGGACTCCTATTATAAAGCAAGGTGATGATTTAGTAGATATAGCCGTGAATAGTGTAATAAATGCTTCTAAAGTAGAAGGCTTTGAAATAAAGGATAAGGATGTACTTAGCATAACTGAATCTGTTGTTGCTCGTGCTCAGGGAAACTATGCTAGTATCGATCAAATTGCAAAAGATGTACAATCTAAATTTGGCGATGAAACCGTCGGAGTTATATTCCCAATTCTAAGCAGAAATCGATTTGGAACTGTTTTAAGTGGAATAGCCAAAGGCACAAAAAAAATTGTATTGATGTTAAGTTATCCTTCTGATGAAGTTGGAAATGAATTAGTAAATATTGATGTTCTAGATATAAAAGGTGTAAATCCTTGGATTGATGTATTGGATGAAAAAACTTTTAGAGAGTATTTTGGATATACCAAGCATCCATTTACTGGTATAGATTATGTAGAATATTACAATTCCCTAATGAGTGAATATGATATAGAATTTGAAATAATATTTTCAAATGATCCTAAGACTATTTTAACTTATACAAAAAATGTTATTGCATGTGATGTTCACACTAGATTTAGGACTAAAAGAATTCTAAAAGAAAATGGTGGAAACCATATTTATGGTCTTGACGAAATACTTACTTCCTCTATAGATGGAAGTGGATTTAATGAAAAATATGGTTTGCTAGGGTCAAATAAATCTACTGAAAACGAAATAAAACTATTCCCTAGAAACTGTCAACCTATTGTAGATGAAATTCAAAATAGAATCAAAGAAAAAACTGGTAGTAGTATTGAGGTAATGATATATGGTGATGGAGCATTTAAAGATCCTATAGGTAAGATTTGGGAACTTGCTGATCCAGTAGTTTCACCTGCTTATACATCTGGACTTGAAGGTACGCCTTCAGAAGTAAAACTAAAGTACCTTGCTGACAATGATTTTGCTGATCTAGAAGGTGATAAGCTTAAAGATGCAATATCAGATTATATTAAAAACAAAGCTTCTTCTTCAGTTGATAATATGGCATCACAGGGAACTACTCCGAGAAGACTTACTGACTTAATAGGATCTCTTTCAGACCTGACTTCTGGAAGTGGAGATAAGGGCACCCCTATAGTATATATTCAAGGATACTTTGATAACTTTACAAAATAAATTCATAGCATATAAATATAGTCCCCTTTCAATCTGCAGATTGAAAGGGGACCATATTATTTTACCAAACTATTTTTCTTGTTAGCTATTTATCAATAGTATTTTTAAATATTGTCCTTACTTCTCCTATTAAGTATAACGACCCTCCAAATACTATCATATCTTCTTCATTTGCAAGTTCTATTGTCTTTAGTATAGCCTTTTTGATATCTTTCTCCACAAATACATTTGAATTATATTTTTTTATCTTATCTCCAAGTTGGGCTGCATCTAATTTTCTAGGCATATTAACTTCTGTTGCCACTACTACATCTGCCATTGGAGCCAGTAATTCTACCATTTTAGATGTATCCTTATCTTTTAGTATTCCCATTCCTAAAACAAGCTTTTGGTAATCAAAGAATTCTAATGCCTTCTTTAATTGATCGATTCCCTGAACATTGTGAGCACCATCTATTAAAAAAGTAGGATTATTCCCCAATACTTCTAAACGACCTGGCCATTTAGTATTTTTTAGCCCCTCTAGTATCTGTCTATCATTTATATCTATTAAATTATTCTCTCTTAAGACAAACAATGTAGTGAGAGCAAGTGCAGCATTATATACTTGATATTCCCCAAGCATAGTTATATTTATATCTTCCATGTAATAATCTTTATATTTAAAGTCAAATACAGCACCACTACTTGATATCACTTTAATCTCTACATTTTCTACTGGACTTAAATAAAATTTCGCATCCATTTCATTTGCAATATCTTTTAATACCCCCATAGACTCTTCCTCTTGAGGATAAGAAACTACTATACTGCCATTTTTAATTATTCCGCCCTTTTGATAAGCTATCTTTTCTAGTGTATCACCAAGGACATCTATATGATCATAGTCTATTGTAGTGAGTACAGATGCTATAGGTTTCTTTATTATATTGGTAGAATCATATCTTCCCCCAAGACCTACCTCAAGCACTACATAATCAACACTTTCTTCCATAAAATAGATAAATCCTATAGCTGTGACTATTTCAAAAGTAGTTGGATGTTCGTAGCCTTCACTTACCATTATATCTGCTTTTTCTTTTATCATACCTGTAATTCTTCCAAGTTCTTCATCTGGTATATCTTTCCCATTCATTTGAATCCTCTCATTAAATCTCTCTATATATGGAGATGTAAAAAGTCCAACACTATAGCCACCTGACATTAAGGCATTAGTTAAATAAGAGGCAGTGGAACCCTTTCCGTTGGTTCCACCTATATGAATACATTTCAACTCTTCTTGTGGATCTCCCAAGAGACTTAAGAGCCTTCCTATAGAATCAAGACCTAGTCTTGATCCAAATTTATCTTTGTCATTTATATAGTCTAAAGCTTCATTATATTTCATGATTGTCCTCACTTATTTTGATTTTATTTCATCAAGTCTTTGCAATATCTTTTCTAGCATTTCTTCATACTTCTTTTGTTTGTCTTTTTCTTCATCAACTATTTTTTGAGGAGCTTTCTTAGTAAATCCTTCATTAGATAATTTACCAACTACTCTTTTTATTTCTCCTTCTAGTTTTGTCTTTTCCTTTTCAAGTCTTTCTATTTCCTTTTCAAAATCAATTAAATCTGCTAGTGGCAAATATATTTCACATCTATCTAATACTACTTGTATATCATCTTCTGCTATATTGTCCTTGCTAGATGTTATTTCAATCTCTTCTGCTGATGCAAGATTTTCAAAGTACCTTCTTCCAATTTCTAATATTTGCTCTACATTTTCATCTTTTGTAACGAAAACTTGTTTTGATTTTTTAGAAGGTGCTATATCCATCTCCGCTCTAGCATTTCTTATGGATTTTATAGCGTTTTTAATAAATTCAATCCTTGTTTCTGATGCTCCGAAGTTTAAAACTTCATTGTATATAGGCCATTCTTCTAATATAAGAGGATTTTCTTTATCCCCTAGATGCTGCCAGATTTCTTCAGTTATAAATGGCATAAATGGATGAAGAAGTCTAAGTGTATCTTTTAATACATAAAGCAATACTGTTTGTGCTGTTCTCTTGCTAGTTTCATCTTCTCCATATAATCTTGATTTTACCATTTCAATATACCAGTCACAATATTCATCCCATATAAAGTTGTATATTCTATCCGCTGCCATTCCTATCTCATATTTATCTAGGTTCTTAGTAGCTTCAATTGAAAGAGTATTTAATTTAGATAATATCCACTTATCTTCCTCTTCTAAATCTTGTAAGGATAAATCTTCGTCTAACATATCTTCATCAAGATTCATAAGTACAAATCTAGTTGCATTCCAAAGTTTGTTTGCAAAGTTTCTATTTGCCTCTACTCTTTCTATATTAAATTTCATATCATTTCCTGGTGAACTTCCAGTTACCAAAGTGAATCTGAGTGCATCTGCTCCGTATTCATTTATTAGTTCAAGAGGATCTATACCATTCCCAAGGGACTTACTCATTTTTCTTCCCTGTGCATCACGAACAAGCCCAGTTAGGAATACATCTTTAAATGGCACTTGTCCCATTTGATCAATACTTGAAAATACCATTCTAATTATCCAGAAAAAGATAATATCATATCCAGTTACAATTACATCTGTAGGAAAGAAATACTCCAAGTCTTCCGTCTTTTCTGGCCAACCCAGTGTAGAAAAAGGCCATAATGCAGATGAAAACCAAGTGTCTAATGTATCTGTATCTTGACGAAGATTATCACCATTACATTTACCGCATTCATCTGGTCTCACCCGACTAACTATGATTTCTCCACAGTCCTCACAGTAAAATACAGGTAATCTATGTCCCCACCAAAGCTGTCTTGATATACACCAATCCCTTATGTTCTCTAGCCAATTTACATATATTTTTGTAAATCTCTCTGGTATAAAATTTAACTCCCCATTTTTCAAAGCTTGGAGCGCTGGCTCTGCAAGAGGTTTCATATCCACAAACCATTGCTTGGATATAAGTGGTTCAATTATCTCACTACATCTTTCACAATGACCTACAGCATTGTCATGTTCTTTGGCTTCTACTAGATATCCCTTTTCTTTTAAATCACTTACAATTTTCTTTCTAGCTTCAAATCTTTCTAATCCACTATAGCCTTCATAGCCTCCACTTATAGTAGCATTTTCTTCTATTACAATACATTGTCCAAGACCGTGTCTTTCTCCTACTTCAAAGTCATTTGGATCGTGTGATGGTGTTATCTTTACGGCTCCTGTACCAAATTCCATCTCAACATAATCATCTGCTATTATAGGTATTTCTCTATTTACCAGTGGAAGTATTGCAGTTTTCCCAATTAGTTTTGCATATCTTTCATCTTGTGGATTTACAGCTATAGCAAGGTCCCCTAGCATAGTCTCTGGCCTAGTAGTAGCTATAGTTATAAATTCATCACTGCCCTTTATTGGATACTTTATACTCCAAATATGCCCCTTTGAATCTTCATGTTCTACTTCTGCATCAGATATAGCAGTCATACAAGATGGGCACCAGTTGATTATTCTATCGCCTCTGTATATTAAGCCCTTTTCATGCAATCTAATAAACACTTCTTCTACCGCATGACTTAAGCCCTCATCAAGTGTAAATCTCTCCCTTGACCAATCGCATGAAACTCCAAGTTTTTTCAATTGATTTTTAATTGTACTTCCATATTTATCTGTCCATTCCCAAGCTTCTTCTAAAAATCCTTCTCTTCCAAGTTCATCTTTAGATTTTCCTTCTTTTGTTATCTTATCTACTACCTTTGCCTCTGTAGAGATACTAGCATGATCAGTTCCAGGTAACCATAGTGCAGAGTATCCTTCCATCCTCTTCCATCTAATCAATATATCTTGAATAGTATTGTTTAACGCATGGCCCATATGAAGACTTCCAGTTACATTTGGGGGTGGCATCATTATTGTATAAGATTTTTTATCCTTGTCTACTTCTGCCTTAAAATATCCTTTTTCATTCCAGTATTTATACAGTCTATCTTCAAAATCTTTTGGATCGTAGGTCTTACTTAAATTTTCTAACATATAAATCCTCCTTTGTGCCTTGTTTTTTTAAATATAAAAACCCTTCGTTCTTATTTTTCAATAAGGACGAAGGGTAATTCGCGGTGCCACCTTAATTCCATGAATACCTTATTCATGGCTCTTAGATAAATATAAGGGTTTAGTCCCTTCAAGCTTACTCTATTCAGCATGAATGCTCAAAAGCTACATTCAACAAATATTTATCCTAAGAACTTCTCAGCTATAGTCCTCTCTCTGTAGGCCGTATTTGTCTACTCCTCTTTTTCAAAGCAAAATATAAAATTATTGATTTAATTATATATATATGATGTGTGTTTGTCAACTATTAAAATACGTTTTTCCATTACTCTTCTACCGATTGATTCCTTATCTTTATATATATCAACAAATAATTTACAAATGCTACTAAATTAAATGCTACTGTAATTATGAATAAGATAATAGACATAATCCTTGGAAGTTTAAATACTACTGATAGTGTTGCTGCATAGAAAGACACTGTAGCTGTTTTTCCAAATTTATCTGAAGGTAATACTTGCCTTCCTTTAAATAAATATAATATTCCTCCCCCAATTATCATTATTGTTTCTTTTATACCTAGTGCCATAAGTATCCACATATGTATTATTCCCGATCTAGCAAAGGTAATAAGTATAGTGAAAATCATCAATTTATCTGCAAAGGGATCAAGTATTACCCCTAGTTTTGTTCCTAAATCATATTTCCTAGCTATGTATCCATCTAGTACATCAGATATTCCTGCAAGTATAAATATAAACCCCGCAAAAAGAACATTGTTTTCAGACCCTGAATAATAGACATATAGGTATACAGGAACCAATAATATCCTAAGTATAGTAAGTGCATTAGGTATGTTTATCCAACTTTTTTTCATGTCTTCCTCCATATTTATTAATTTGTCACTCTTACATCCATTTAGAATATTATAACATTAAACAGGTTTTTCGTATACTATATTAGTTAGGAGTGATACAATGTCAAGATTTATAAAAAGGATTAGCATTATCTTAGTATTAGTAATTTTAACAACCCTAGGATTAACAGCGTGTAACAAAGACAGTGAACTTCAAAAGGTAAGACTAATAGAAGTAACCCATTCACTATTTTATACCCCACAATACGTGGCTTTAACACAAGGTTTTTTTGAAGAAGAAGGTTTGAATGTGGAACTTACAAATGGTAAAGGTGCAGATAAATGTATGACTGCACTCTTAAGTGGGGAGGCCGATATAGGATTTATGGGCCCTGAAGCTTCTGTTTATGTACACAGTCAGGGTAGAGATAATTACGCAGTTAACTTTGCGCAACTTACTCAAAGAGATGGTTCTTTTCTAGTAGCTAGAGAAAAAGATGACAACTTTACATTTGACAAATTAAAGGGGAAAACAGTAATCGGTGGCAGAAAAGGTGGAATGCCTGAGATGACACTTGAATATGTAATTAAAGACAAGGGGTTAATCATAGGGGAAGATTTAGAAGTAAGGACAGATATACAATTTGATGTAATGGCAGGGGCTTTTGTAGGCGGAGAAGGCGACTATGTAACTCTCTTTGAACCTGTAGCTGCTAGCTTAGAAAAAGAAGGTAAGGGCTATGTAGTGGCTTCTATTGGAGAGGAAGGTGGATATATCCCATATACCTGTTATTCTGCTACAAAGGATTATATTGAAAAGAACCCAGAAATAGTTCAAAAATTTACAAATGCAATATACAAGGGTATGGTCTGGGTAAATGAACATAGTAGCGAAGAAATAGCAGAAGCAGTGCTTCCTCAGTTTCCTGATACTGAAAAAGATGTACTTGTAAAACTGATAGAAAGATATAGAGACCAAGATTCTTGGAAACCTGATTTAATAATAACCGAAGAAGGATTGAATCATCTGATGAATATCATGGAACTGGCAGGCGAACTAGACGAAAGAGCTCCATATGAAAAGATAGTAACTACAGAGTTTGCTGAAAAAGCTATGAAGTAGAGAAATAAAGCTGTGATTCCCTGGAAGGGTCACAGCTTTATTTCCTTATATATTACAAGCCCAATATAAATTAATCCTAGATATCCCACTAAAGGATAAAACACGCTCATAAGACCACTAAAAGAAAACAGACCCAAAACAAATACTAAGATTGCAACAAAGACTGCAAAGATTCGGTTTCCTCTTTTTTGCCAAATATAGCACTGGGATTTCAAGGCTAGCAATTTCTTCTGCGTTAAGTAGCATGGCTGTATTCATGACTATAATAGTAAGAATTAATGCGCTAGCACCTAGTATAGCTCCCTATCTTGGACACAATTTTAACTAAACGTTCAAATCCAATCAGATACTCTACTGAAACACACTAACTACTCCATGACTCAAAAGCATAATCAAAAGCCCAGCTATCAAATTCCCTATAAATATAGTTGGAAAGGCCCATTTAAATCTCATATCAAGAAGTGCAGCAGCTAAAGATCCACTCCATACTCCTGTCCCTGGTAATGGAGTGGCTACAAATAATAGCAGTCCCCAATAACCATATCTTTGTATCCTACCACTACCATTCATAGATTTATCTGTAAGCTTATGTATTAGTTTTTTAAATGTTCGAGTAGTCTTCATATAATTAAATATGGGCCTAATAGTAAATAAGATAAAAGGAACAGGAATCATGCTACCTATAAAACTAATGATAGTAGAATGTATAGGAGACAACCCGAGGGATATGCCCACTGGGATTGCACCTCTAAGCTCTATTATGGGTAACGCAGCTACTAGCATCACTGTAAATTCTATTGATAAAAAATTGAGTAACTCTGTTAGTAATATCTGCATTAAGTGATCTCCTTTAGGTTATTTATCTTTTGTTTCCTTCTCTACTATCTGCACCAGATACTTCAAGAACTCTGTATCTTCAACATACCGCTTCCTTGTGTTTTTTAAAATCTAAAGTATATAAATGGATTAAATGTTGAATTGATAAGATACATCATACAAAGCAAAAATAAAAGTATGAGTAGGACTCCTTTTATATAATCTCTTACAAGTATACTAATCCAGCCAGTTTTTATATTATTTAGCTTTTCTATTACATAAGGATAAATAGGCATTGAAAATAATATCCCTATTATAAAAGCATATTTATATTCTATCAAGTAATATAGACTCTTGATGTTTATAAATTGATAATTTCCCATTCCAAACATAATTCCCAAGTAATCCCTTGCATGGGCTATATTTTCAGATCTAAATAGGACCCAACCTATCATTACCAAAACAATAGTATATATATGTTGAAAAAGTTTTGGCATTCTTTTTATATACTTCCCTAGTGCCATCTTTTCAATTATTAATATCAGTCCATAATAAAGTCCCCACAGTATAAAATTCCAACTAGCTCCATGCCACAGTCCGGTTAAAAACCATACAATAAATATATTAAATAAAAATCTAGAAGTTTTAACCCTATTTCCACCCAATGGAATATAAATATAATCTCTAAACCAAGTGGAAAGCGAGATATGCCATCTTCTCCAAAACTCTGTGATAGATGTAGATATATATGGATAATTAAAATTCTCTAGAAATTCAAATCCAAACATGCTACCTAAACCTATTGCCATATCTGAATACCCCGAAAAATCAAAGTAAATCTGTAGTGTATATGAGATAATTCCTATCCATGAAAGAACTATAGACATATTGCCTAGACCCATATTAAATATTTCATCTGCAATTAATCCCACTGTATTTGCGATGAGGATTTTTTTGCTTAGTCCTATTATAAATCTTTCAACTCCATAAGAAAAACCGCTTAATGTCTCTTGCCTAGAATCTATTTGATCTGCAATTGTCTCATATCTAACTATTGGCCCAGCTATAAGCTGAGGAAAAAATGATATATATAATGCCACATTTAAGGGATTCCTTTGCACCTTTCCATCTTCCCTATATACATCTATTACATAGCTAAGTCCTTGAAATGTAAAAAAAGATATACCTATAGGCATTATTATGTTTAAAATATCATGGTTTAGATTGAAAATCTGATTAAAATTTGAAATTAAAAAATTAGCATATTTATAGTATCCTATTATAGATATATTCATAGCCACTGTCAAAAACATTAAAAATCTAATAATATTCTTGTGATTTCTATATATATCTACTAAAAATCCCATTATATAATTTATAGAAATTGAAAGTAACATTATAAATATATATCTGGGTTCCCCATATGCATAGAAAAACAAACTAAATACCAACAGCACTAGATTCCTGACTCTTCTAGGAGATATGTAATAAAAAAGTATAACTAATGGCAAGAAAACAAATAAAAATATCAAGCTGCTAAATAACATGGTTTCTCCCTTCAAAGTTTTATTTGATGGATTTTAAAATCTAATCAGGTTCTTAATTTCACTTTATCTACTATATAATATCTCATATTTATATTCTTCGCAATTTATTTAAATAAAAAACACCTCCAAGTAGATAATCTAATTTAAATTAATTAGATTGTCTACTTTGGAGGTATAATGTTATTGACACAAAGATTTTTTGTAAAATTTTATTCTTCTATTAAATAATTTTTAATCTCATATTCACCCATTTTTTCTTGATACCACATTTGATAAGCCTGACCCATTTGATTATCTACCAATATATCTTTTATCTCTTCTTTTGAATCTTCAAAAGTAGCTTCTTTTGCTTCTTTTTTATCTTCTACCTTTATTATATGGTATCCATGGCTAGTCTTAACAATATCACTTATTTCACCAGTTTTAGTGCTAAATGCTACCTCTTCAAATTCTGGAACCATTCGTCCCCTTCCAAAGTAACCTAGCTCTCCGCCACTGTCTTTGCTTCCTTGATCTGTGGAGTATTCTCCTGCAAGCTCAGCAAAATCTCCTCCATCATTTAATTTAGCTTTTACTTCTTTTGCAGTTTCTTCACTTTCTACAAGTATATGACTTGCTTTAACTTCTTCAGCTTCACCCAGTGATTCTTTGTTTTCTTCAAAATACGCCTTCATATCCTCTTCACTTATTTCGATATATGGCTCTACCACTGCTTTAAGCTTGAGGTTCATCTTGATATCTTCTTTCATATCTTCTTCAGCTAAACCAGCTTGAGCAAGTGCCATATTAAAAGATTCTTCTCCACCATAATACTCTTTCATACTATCTATTTCGCCTTGAATATCTTCATCAGATATTTCTATCTTTTCTTTGTCTATTTCAAAATCCACTACCTTTTCTACTATAAGAGCATCAAGCATTTGAGTTCCATTTTGCTCTAACATTAAATCATATAGTTCATCCTTGCTTATTGCTACACCATTTACTTCTGCAACTGCTTCTCCATTATCATTTCCTTTGCTTGAACTATCTCCATCTGCACTACATCCAGTAATTGTAATTACTCCAACTACCAATATTAATAATGCTATATAGCTAATAGCCCTTTTGTTTTTAAAACCCTTTCGCATCCTAATTCCTCCAATTTTTTATTATAATTACTTTATAATTCATTATACAATATAATTATGGTCATTTTATGTGAAAATATGAAAGTTTATCTTTTGTTTCTATACCTATGCATATCTTCAGCATCTTTTATTTCTAGTCCTTTTTCCCCAGCAAGTGATTCCATGTGATGTATAAATTCATGTATCAATGTCTCTCTTAACTTTGTTTTCAATCTTTCTACTGATATATTAGGGTAAACTCGTTCAAAAGAACCATAGTATATTGCAATATGTCTACCTGTAATACTCCTTACATATTTCCCCATTACATAAAGCCTATCATTTTCTCTGCTTTCTGGATGTAGCTTTATCTCGGGTAAAAGCACTACTCCTTCATTGAGCTCTTTGAAAAAATCTTTTGGAAGTTCTTCTGATATATCATCTAATATTTCATGTACATCATCAATACTTGGGAATTCGTTCATATTTTCTCTCCTTAATATACTAGTCAATATTGCTTTTCCATTCTTTTAAAACATAATCTCTAGAACTATATTTGATTACAGGATCATTTTCAATTATCCTCTTAGCTTCATCTATGTCTTCTACACTATAAATAACCAGTCCACCACTGTGATCTGTAAAAGGTCCCTTTGCAAATATTTTACCTTCATCAATATACTTTTTAAGATATGCCTTGTGTTCTTCTAGCACTTCATCATCTTTTTCTTTGTCTATAGTCGTTAATAGAGCTGTATAAAGTATCATTTTTACCTCCTATCTTATATTTATTGCTGTAACTATCATACCAAACACTATCTATTATAACAATAATTTCTGTTAATTCAAAGATAAGTTTTTGTATAAAAAAACCCTCTTCATATGAGAGGGTTAATCTACATGCTCATCTTTCCATAATCTTTCATATCTAAGTGCATTTTCTTTTACTGTTTTCACTTCGATTTCTGTCACTTGTCTTTTTATTTTCCCAGGAGATCCTACCACTAGAGAATTAGGTGGTATAACCACTCCCTCCGTAATTAGAGTCCCTGCACCTATTATGCAATTGTCTCCTATTTTAGCTTTATCTAAAATAATTGCACCCATACCTATCAATGTATTATTTCCTATTTCACAACCATGTACTACGGCATTGTGACCTATAGTTACATGATTTCCTATTATACATGGAATATCAGTATCTACATGAATCGTTACATTATCTTGGATATTTGTGCATTCTCCAATCTTTATATAACTCATATCTCCACGAACTACCGAACTATACCATATACTACTAGCCCTACCTATAGTCACATCTCCAAGAAGATCTGAGGACTCAGCTATAAAAGTATCACTATCTATATTTAATTTTTTATCCTTTAAATCCTTTATCATATATATCTCCTTATTCTTTATTCTTTGCCTTTTCAAGGTTTTCCTGTGAAAGATTCCAGTCTTTGTATCCATCTAATAAAATCTTATAATAATGTTCTGGTGGATTTTCCAAGTTTTTTTCAACCATAGTATATGCATAAGCATCGTACTTGCCACCATTTTCATCTTCTACTTCAACTACGATCCTATCATAGAGGTCTGGGTAGCCTTCCAATCTATCGAGCTCTTCTAAATCTTGTTTTGATATAACATACAATGCTCCAAGTACATAATCCTCATCATGTTGTATTATATCTGCTAATTCGTTAAATACCAGCTTGTAATTTTTCAAAACTACCTTTTTTACAGCTGTAGCATTTGGACATCTAGACATCATATACTCTTTACTTAAATTGCTTGCATAAGCAAAATACAACATAAAATCCCTCCATTACAATAATATTTATATATATCATTTATTACCCTATTTAGTTCTATTAATTCAAATATTCTTAGAATCCTTATTTCTATAAAATCAAAACACCTTAAGATATTATGATTTTATAAATTTCCTCTAAGTCCTATTTCATCCGCAACATCTTTCATTGCATTTATCGTTTCTTCTATTACTTGATTTCTATCCATCCCCAACATATCTATACCTCTTTGAATAATCTCCCTATCAACTCCTGCTGCAAAGGCTTTGTCTTTCCACTTTTTAGTTACTGACTTTGGCTTTAGGTCAAATAGTGATTTGCTAGGTCTAAGTAGTGCAACTGCTGTGATAAGTCCCGTAAGTTCATCTATTGCATATAGTACTTTTTCCATCTTTTCAGTAGGCTCCACATCAGAACATATCTTATAGCCATGACTTTCTACAGCTTTAATATAGTCTTCAGGATAATTTTCTTCTGTTAATATTTCTCTTACCTTTACACAATGCTGATCTGGATACTTTTCATAATCAAGATCATGTATAAGTCCTACTACAGTCCACTTTTCTATATCTTCTTCTCCTAATAATTCTGCAAAGTGCTTCATAGTAGCTTCAACTGAAAGTGCATGTCTTAGTAAGCTATCTGATTTATTGTATTTTTTAAATAGTTCCATCGCTTCTTGTCTACTTGGTTTGTAATTTATCACTTTATCCCTTCTTTCTTTATCACTTTAGTACATATTAATATATCACAGAAAATGTGTCAAGTATGTAGCCTATATATACCCCTCCACCCGAAAAATCCTTCCTTGCAATCAAGGTAACAGTATCAAACAAGATTCTACCTTAATTTTATCCTTCTCTTCATATTTGGATACTCTATAAATTCTTGTCCTTCAATAATAATTTTACCAGGCTTTAATAACTCTTCTTTATCATATATTATTTTGTCTGGATACTGCTCAAAGGTTTTTCCACTTAATACAAGTTCTTGTTCTAATACAAAATTATACATCTTATCTGTCCAAACTTTTATATCTTCTTTTACTATTCCATTTTCATCTTTGGTTTTTAATTTTGTAGGGTTAGCATAAAATTCCCGATTGGAATTAAGTTTTATGGTCTTACCATCATCTTCAAATTGTTTTTGAAATGGTTTTTCCATGTATATATTCGATCTGATATATTTTCTTCTCCATCTTGTATCTTCTTCAAATACTATCCTAGTGCCGTCTTCACTATAGTCTACTTCTTTTACTTTGATTTTACTTGCCTGATATATTATTGTTTGGGGCAGTTTGCGCCAATCAATATCAAATCTTTCTACGCCACTAGTAGTATATCTATAAGTCTCTACAATTATATCAAATTCTTCTGGATCTTCTAGATACAAACTTTGAAGATAGGCGTCTCCCTTTTGAAATCCAGCGTTTTTAATCTCTTCAAGAGATCCTAATCCAGCATTAATTATGGGTCTTCTATAAGTTTTCCCATCTAACTCAATTGCAAATGTAACATCTCTTAGAGAATATTTTTTTTCATCGTTATATATATCATACTTATATTTTATATTGGTAGTTGTAGGAGCTATTAGGATATTTTCTATAATTAATTCATTTCCACCTATATCAATCTTTTCATTTATATTATATACCCTTGTTTCGAGTTTTTTAGCAGGTATGGTTAAATTCCAATCTCCTTTGATTTTTACAATAGACTCTAGATCTGTATTGAACATGCTTTGAAAGACGTCTATATTAATATTCAGTATTCCTTCATCCTTATTCATGGGCTCTGTCTTTAATATAAAACTTAATTTGCCATCACCTTCATTATATATATTTTCACGATTTACTATAGGATCAAATCCTCCTTCAATCCATTCATTACCCTCTCTTTCTATGTCCCCATATATTGATACATCTAAGGGGGTAAATCTTATCTTTTCTTTTAAGTCTTCTACTTCTATAAGAATCATTGTATTTACATCATCAGCCACTACACCCTTAGCTGTAAGCCTTATTTCTTGATCTTCTATTGATATATCTAACTTTTGTCCAAGTCCATCTTCTATTAATTCATCCCAAGCTATTATTTTTTCCTCGCTAGTTTCTCTCAACCAATCCATATATCCAAACATCTCTGTAGCAATGGCAGTTACTATTAAAAGGAGAGAGATAGTTATAGCTATAATTCCAGTTCTTGTAAATCTTTTAAAAGTTTGTCCTCTTCTTATATTTGCATTTAATTTTAATTGTTTATTTTCTCCTATATCCTTCGATTCATCTTTTATATAGTGGATGGTAGCTTTCAATTCTTCATATTCCTTTTTACAACCCTCACATTCACTTATATGTCTTTGGATTTCTAATTTTTCTTCCCTATTTAAAGTTCCCTCAATATAATCTATTATATTTTCTTCTATCTTATTGCAATTCATAGCTACACCTCCATAATTTTATTTCTAAGTTCTTTGAGTCCTCTGTAAATTCTTGATTTTATTGTACCTATGGGAATATCTAATATTTTTCCTATTTCCTCTTGTGTATATCCTGATATGTATTTTAAGACTATCACTTCTCTATGTTTTTCATCTAATAGATTTAACTCTTCAAAAAATTGATACTCATCTATATGATATTCTTCATATATAATATCTTCTTCCAGTGCCTCCCTTTTTCTCTTTCTAAGTTTTCCTCTGCATTCATTTATAAGTATAGTAATATACCAAGTTTCAAAGTACTTCTCCTCCCTTAAATTATCTATATTCTCATATACCTTTATCAAAGTATCTTGAAACACATCTTCTATATCTTGATAATTGTATAAATAAGACCATGCTATTTTATATAGTTTGCTTTTTCTATCTTGTATCCAATCTACTAACACTTCCAGTTTCCCTTTTTTAATATCCTTTATAAATTTCTTATCTTTAAAACTTATAATATTAGTCCCCTCCTCTCTCCTTAACAATTAGATTAGTTAGAAGCATAAAAAGTTCCATTAATTTAAAAAAGAGATGGATTTAATTTTAATCGATCTCTTTTTTTCATCTTATTAAAAATCAGTGTAACATACTGGCTTGTTACTACAGTAAAATGCTCGGTCTAAATCATCTAATAAATCAATATTATCCAACTGTAAAAGTCCTAAACCATAAAGTCCCCTTACAGATATTGATCCTAGGAATAAAGATGAGAAATTTGCTAAGTTCATTTTTACAGTTCCATCATATTTTTCTTCATCAATATTTGCAATTCCATTTTTAAAATTTACTATTGTTTCAATTTGCTGCTTACTAAGTTCATCTTCTATTAAAAATCTTATGTTTATATTTGCATTATTGTAATTTCTATAGTTCAACTGTTTAAAAGCATTTCTTATATCTAATATCTTATACATTACACCGACTGCTTGAGTATTGCTTTCAATGAATCCATAAGGGATGTAATTCAAGGAATCATTTAGTGGATTATCAAATAAGTAGTGAAAGTTTTCATCCATTGTATTAAATATAATCAGATTTACTTGATCATCTTGTTTTCTAAGGAAGCCTAGAATCCTTTTAAGTACATCAGTATTTTCATAGATCAATTCCTTTACATAGATATTATTTACAGTATAGTTTCCTGGTTTAGCATTTTGAAATTGGAATACTATGTATCCATCAACTTGTCCATCCTCATTGTAATTAGCTATGATCTTATTATATGGATCATTTTTCAAATCGTTTATTTCTTCTTTAATTTTCATCATCATTCCATGTGTCTTTTGACTTACTCTTTTGTGACAATCAAGGACTTTTCCAAAATCATCCTCAATATACCTTAAATCACTTTCACCGTAATATCCTGGGATTCTATTTGGAGGTAATTTATATTGATTTATCTTAGTACCTATTCCGTATCCCATTTTTTTGTAGAAATCTGGTCTAAATGGAAGTAACATTCCAATTGATATATCCTTTTTCTTATAAAACTCTTCATAAAATTCTATCATAGCCTTTGCTGCTTTCTCTTTTTTATGCATTAAGTGAACTCCTAAAAAGCCAAGACCTGAAACAGCTACGATTTTTCCAAAACAATTCATTCTAAAATCAAAAATACGCATTACAGCAATTAACTTCCCATCTTCAAACATTCCATAAAAACTTACATCTGGGTCATCCGTCATAATGTCTATAGTTGTTTTTTTATATTCATCTACTGCTTGTTTTTCTAGTTCTTTAAAGCTTGGATATGCATTAAAAGCAATATCTGTATACTCATCTATATGTTTTTCATTTAATTCAAGTATCTCTCTCATCTTATTCCTCCATTGATTTTGCAATACTATCTCCTATACAAATTAGTTATTTCATTTATCCTTTTACTTAGATTTTTATTTAATCTTTTCTCATCTATTCGCCAAATCCAATTTTCTCCAATTGTTCCCGGAATATTCATCCTAGCACTATCATCTAGTCCTAGGAAATCCTGCATAGGTGCTATAGCTAAATATGAGGTAGAACTCCAAGCCCCTCTTATAAGGGCCCAGTTGAATTCCTCATCATCGCAGATATTTAGATATTTCCTTATATATTTTAGAGTTTCTTGGTCCTGATCTTTTTGCCAACCCATCACTGTAGGCATATCATGTGTGCCAGTATATACTACCGAGTTTTTATAATGATTGTGTATGGCAAGTTCGCTATCTTGGTGGGGGTTAAATGAGAATTGAATAACCTTCATTCCTGGAAACCCTGTATCTTTAATTAGTTTTCTAACATCAGCTGTAACTACTCCTAGATCTTCAGCTATTATATCTAATTCCCCCAATTTTTCTCTTATTTTATCAAATAGTTTAATTCCCGGTCCTTTTGTCCATTTTCCCTGTATGGCATTTTCTGATCCATATTGTACTTCCCAATATGATTCAAACCCTATAAAATGATCTATCCTAAGTGAATCATATAGTTTAAATGAATGTTCTATTCTTTTTATCCACCATTTATATTCATCATTTTCCATAAGCCTCCAATTATATATAGGATTTCCCCAAAGTTGCCCTTCTTCAGTAAAGTAATCTGGTGGAACTCCTGATACAGTTATAGGATTAAAACAATCATCTAAATTAAATAACTCTGTATTTCCCCATACATCTGAGCTATCTATTGACACATATATAGGAATATCTCCTATTATCTTCACTTTGTTTTTATTTGCATACTTCTTTAGTTCCATCCATTGTTTTAAAAAGAAATACTGTGTAAATACCCAAAAGTAAATATCTTCTTTATTTCCTTCTTCAAATTCTAGCACTGCTTGAGAGTTTATATCCTTATATCTCTCTTCCCACTCTAACCAAGAAATCCCACTATTAAAACTCTTTAAACTCATAAATAAAGCAAATTCCCTTAGCCATG
The DNA here is from genome assembly GCA_964428475.1 of uncultured Tissierellaceae bacterium. Classification (GTDB taxonomy): domain Bacteria; phylum Bacillota; class Clostridia; order Tissierellales; family Tissierellaceae; genus JARICQ01. Next base: position 69,443 of record CAYRYO010000002.1, on the reverse strand, counting down.
ATTTATGTGTAATCATAAATATGTCAAGTTCTTCTTTTATATCAGTCTTGCTATTCTTATAAGCCATTCTAAGTAGTTTTATTTTATTTTTATACAACAAATCATAGGAGACTTTCTCCAAATCCTCGTAGAGCTTGTATACTCTTATCTCTTCTTTGTCTAAATACCCACATCTTGTAAATTCATCTAGATCAATAAGATATGGATTTCCTGCAAAAGCTGAAAATGATTGATAAGGAGAATCCCCAACTCCAGTTACTCCCAATGGAAGTATTTCCCAGTATTTTTGTCTGGCTTCAACTAAAAAGTCTATAAATTTATATGCGCCTTCTCCAAAATCTCCTATACCATATTTTCCTGGAAGAGAAGATATATGCATAAGTATTCCACTTGCTCTTTGAGTCATTTATTCCAACTCCCTTATTTATACTGTTTCAACATAGCTGCTCCTATTATACCCGCATCATTTCCTAGTTTAGCGATCTTTATATCTGCATATCCCATATCATTAAAGAGTATATAATCTGGCAATAGATTATTTATCTTTTCTAATAAAAAATCTCCTGCTTTAGATACTCCTCCACCTATTGCAATTATGCCTGGATCTAGTATATTTATTATATTTGTAATCCCTATTGTTAGATATTTTACCATTCTGTCTACCACTAGGTTAGATAATATATCACCTTCCATAGCACATTGAAACACCAATCTTGTATCTATATCTTCTACTCTATCTACTTTTTCTAGCAGTTTTGTATCATATTTACCTTCATTTATTTTTTTAAATATATACTTTTCTACCCCAGTAGATGAGACAAAGGTTTCTAGACAGCCATTCTTCCCACAATTACAATTATAAAAATTTTCTCCTACTATTAGATGACCAAGTTCTGATCCTACACCATGTACGCCGTTATACATCTTTCCATCTATTACAATACCTGCTCCAACTCCAGTCCCAATTGTTATAAATACTGAACTTTTATATCCCTTGCTTACCCCTAGTAGATTTTCAGCTATTGCAGCTAAAGTCGCGTCATTTTCTATATTTATATCTATATCAAACCTTTTCCTTAAATTAATACCCATAGGAATATTTGACCAATGAAGATTTGGACAAAAGACAATCTTATCTCCAGTCTTATCAACTATTCCCGGTATCCCTATACCTATTGAATCTATCTTATTATTGTTCTTATCCGCAATATTTACCATGTTCTCTATTATAGATATAATTTCCCTTTCTATAAAGCCATATCCATTTTGAAGCTCAGTAGGAATTTCTATCTTATAAATAAAATTTAAATTATCATCTAATAACCCTGCTCCTATATTTGTTCCACCTATATCAATTCCAATATTCATGTCTTTTTCCTCTCTAGTTGATTTAAATGACTTTTAGACTTGTGCCTTCCCAAGAAGCCTAAACATATTCTTTTTATAAGCTTCTACTCCAGGTTGATTGAATGGATTTACATCTAAGATGTATCCACTGATGGCGCAGGCCTTTTGAAAAAAGTAAACCAAATATCCAAAGTAATATGCATTTATCTCTGGTACATTTATCCTTATACTGGAAACTCCTCCTTCTTTATGAGCCTCTATTGTTCCTTCCATAGCTTTCTTGTTTATATAATCTAGAGTCTTTCCACTTAAGTAATTTAATCCATCTAAATTGCCATTGTCTTCTTTTACCATTATCTCTTTTTCTACATTTTCTATGCAAATTATGGTTTCAAATATATTCTTTATTCCTTCTTGAATATATTGTCCCATAGAGTGAAGATCTGTAGTGAAGTTTAAAGACGTCGGAAATATTCCCTTTCCTTCTTTGCCTTCACTCTCTCCAAATAGTTGCTTGAACCATTCTCCCAAATAAGTAAGTTTTGGCTCATAATTTACAAGTATTTCGATCCCTTTTCCCCTTGAATAAAGAATATTTCTGATAACTGCATAAGTATATGCAGGATTTTTATTTATGTTTTTTGTAGATAAGTCTTTAAATGCATCTCCTGCACCCTCCATCATTTCATCAATATCTATCCCTGCTACTGCCATAGGAAGAAGTCCTACAGGTGTAAGTACAGAATATCTTCCGCCTACATCATGGGGAATAATAAATGTTTCATATCCACTCTCAGCTGAAAGAGCCTTAAGTGATCCTCCTGATTTATCTGTGGTAATATATATTCTTTTACTTGCTTGCTCACTTCCATATTTATTTTCCATATATTCCTTAAATATTCTAAATGTAAGTGCGGGTTCTGTAGTTGTTCCAGATTTAGATATTACGTTTATAGATATATCCTTTCCCTCTATTATTTCTAAAAGTTCTTTTAAATAAGTAGAGCTAATATTTTGTCCTGCAAAATAAATCTTTGGTCCATTTCTATCTTCCTTGGAAAGCTCATTGTAAAAGCTATGATTTAACATTTCAACTCCAGCTTTTGCTCCTAAATAAGATCCTCCTATTCCTATAACTATAAATACATCTGAATCACTTCTTATCTTCTTAGAAGCAATTTTCACCCTGTTAAATTCACTTTGATCATAATTATTAGGTAAAGCTAGCCATCCTATATAGTCATTGCCTTTTCCATTCCCCTTGTGTAACATATCATGACATTTATCAACCTTTTCCTGAAATGAGCATATTTCTTCATTATGAATTCCTTCTACATTTGAATAATCCACCCTTACTTTTCGCACAGTATCCCTCCTAACTATTCTTTTATTAATCTTATACTAGTACATTTACCCATTATATACAATTATATTGTTTTACTTTTGACTTATTAATAGTATTTATGAATTTAGATAAAAAAAGATTTACAATCATAGTATTTTTAGATTGTAAATCTTTTTTATTTAAGAGCTTTCAAGTTTTAACATCTCTTGTATTTTAATTATCTCAGTAGGTTTACTTATTAAGTATCCCTGAATTTTGTGGCAACCTTCACTTTGCAAATAATTAAATTGTTCTATTGTTTCCACGCCTTCAGCTACAATGCTAAGTTTAATTGACTTAGCCATTATAATAATGGTAGACACTATTGTCTTTGAATTTTTATCATTTAACATATCCTGAATAAATGATTTATCAATCTTCAATATATCAATAGGAAAGCGGGTCAGATAGGAAAGTGATGAGTAGCCAGTTCCAAAATCATCTATTGAAATGCTTATTCCCATCGCCTTTAACTTTTCCATTGTCTTTATCTTTTCTTCTACTATATCCATTATGTTTGTCTCTGTTATCTCAATTTCAAGGTATTTTCCTTCCATTCCAGTTTCATCTAGTATTTCCCTTACAATATCAGGGAAATTAGCTTGTTGAAACTGAATTGCAGATACATTTACTGCTACCCTTATGGGTTTATATCCTTTGTCTTGTAACTCTTTGTTCTTTGTACACGCTTCTCTCATTACCCAATTCCCAATGTCTATAATAAATCCATTTCTTTCGGCTATTTCGACTATCTTAACAGGCGATATACTACCATGTATAGGACTATCCCACCTTAATAATGCTTCCATTAACACAACTTCCCCTGTTATGGAATCTATTATTGGCTGATAAACTAAATGAAGTTCATCTTTTTCTATTGCTCCATATAGAGACTCTTCTATTTTTTGCTCCATTAGTATATCTGCTTCCATTTTACTATCATAAAACGCTATGTCATTTCCACCGTTTTTCTTTACTTTTAATTTAGCTACAGTAGCTTGATGTATTAGCTTTTCAATTGATATTTCATTAATATTACTTATACTAACACCTGTACTAGTCCGAACAATAAATTTAACATCTTCTAGGTTTACTTCTCCATTGCACAGTTTCCAGATACTGTTGATTCGACCTTTTAATATGGATTCTGAATCCTCTTGAATGAAAACTATAAATTCATCTCCTAAAAATCTTCCCATTACTTCGCCTTCTTTTGTGAATCTCTTGAGGCTTTGTGAAAATTTACGAAGTACTTGATCTCCTAAATCAAATCCATGCAAACTATTTATGCTTTTAAAATCATCTATAGATATAATGATTATTGCTCCCATTTTCTTATTCTTTTTCGACCCATTTAATATGTATTTTAACTCAATTAAAAAACCATTATAGTTATATACTCCAGTAATTATATCATTATAAGTTAAATTCTTTATCTGATCTAGCATTTTATTAAAGCTCTTGGCTGCTTGTCCTAATTCATTTTGGCTACTCTCATCTGCCCTTGCATTTAGATTCCCATTTGAAGCCTCTTCAAATGTATCTTTTAAATTTAATATTGGTTTTGTCAACTTATTAGAATAATAAAAAGAAAATATTATCAAAAATAAAACACCTATTGCTATAGAAGCAAGTATTGTGTTTCTAATCGAATTTATTCCTTTAAACAGTTCTTGCTTGTCCATAGAAATCACAAATATCCATCCTGGAGAATTGACTATGGGACTGGAAAATGCTATTATTTCTCTGCCTGGTTTGTTTTCATACTCAATTATATTTACCTTATCTTCTAATATTCTATTTATTCCCTTATTTTTCTCTAAATTGTAGTCCTTTATATTTTTACCAAAAACCCCATCTATATCAGAGTGAGTTACTAATGTTCCATTTCTATTTACTATCCAACTATATCCTTTTTCACTTAATTCTATATTTTTCAGTATTTCATTTAAAAACTTGATTTTAACTACACCATTTACTAGCCCTATAGTTTGATTTTTATCATCTTTTACGCTATGTGCTATTGTTATTACTGGATTATCTTTTGCTCCTATATATTGACTCTTGAATGGCTGTGATATGTGTTCTTCTTTATTATTGGAAAATATTTCCCTATACTGTTCTTGAAGTGAAATATCAAAACCCTGTAATTCTGTACTCCAGGCACTTCCATTGGGATATGCAATAGTCATGTTTCTATAATTTTCATAGAGTACGACCTCTGGTAGGAATTCTTTTATCTTGTCTAGATCCATGCTTCTTATAATAGGATCTTTTGATAATAACTCTACTGGACGAGTTAAACCTTTAAGTTCTTTTCCTATTTCATCAGACCTAGCTTTTGCTATTTCTACATACTGTTTTTCTAAATGAATCGGCAATTCTTCTAATTTACTGTTTGATAACATAAATAGAAGTCCAAATAAAATTATAGAACCTATCATAAGATACATTAGTATTTGTGTTTTAATTGATTTCAAGTTTTCACCTTCTTTGTTCTTTCATATGGAAATGTTATATGCTCGAACTTGTTTTATCTTTAATTATATAGGTTACTTGTCTTTTTATCAATCTTTACTTTCCTTTTTACGACAAAATAATCCATAAGTCTTATGTTCGACTTATAGATTATTTTTATATTGTTCTAATAATTAATTTTATCTAACTATCAATACATTCGTATCAACATGATTTAACACTTTATTTGAAACACTTCCCAACATTGCTCTTGAAAATGCCCCTAATCCTCTACTCCCCATCACAACTAAGTCATATTTGCCTTTTTCTACTTCTGTTATTATTTCGCTTCCAGCGTCTCCACTTCTAATAATTGTATCAATTGCTCCTGAAAATCCTTCAAATGCCTTTAAAGCTTCATCTAAAAGTTCTTTTCCAAGTTTCATCAGATCCTCATTTGTCTTGATTCCGTACTCCCTATTCATTAGATATGGGTGTGTTACTAAATCACTTGCAACATTTATTATTGTAACTTTAGAACCCATACTTTCTGCCAATTTTCTAGTCTCTGTAAGAGCTTTGTTTGAAGTTTCAGATCCATCTGTAGCTACTAAAATATTTTTCATTTTATTCCCTCCCAAGATTACATTTATATTATTTATTCATATATACCCTTTAATATTAAATTTATTACATCTTTTCACTATTTCCCAGTATCACTTCCATTGCTTGCATTTCGTTTGAAATCTGGTGCCTTATTTCCTGTTTTCATACCCTTCAAAATCCACTCTCCCCGTCCTTTTAAAAATGAAAATAATATGAAGATAATAGGTATTCTTCATTGTATTTCACTGCCATTTTCCACAAGATGCCTTTGACGGCCTTTACGGAAAAACGTCCCTTCTTGTAACTCTCTAAATAGTTAAAAAATTGTTTTTTTTCTTTTTCTGTGGCCTTATCTTTAAAATATCCCCATATATGTTCAGCTGCATTAATTCCATTTCCTTTGATAATTTCTTTTTCTAATGCAAAATCTATTCTCTCATAAAATTCAAATATTGGATATGCACTTTTATCCTTTAAGGTATTCCGGATTTTCTTGTAGCTACTAGGAGAATGTTCAAGTATATTGTATTTGTATTTGCTCCACTCTAATTCTAAGTTTTTTATTTTCTTGTCTCTTAAGTAATTGTTTGCCTTTAAAGCCGATAGGTTCTTGTCTTTTACTTCAAGCATTACATCTATATCTATATCAACATTATCTAGAAATTCACTAAATACATTTAAATTGATAGTTCTAGAATGACTTCCTGCTCTTTTTTGTTTGTTTTGCTGAGAATAATGTATCTTTTGAATTCCATCACTTTTATCCCATGTCATCTTAGCTTGATTTATCCAGTATTTATCTGATTTTGAAGAATCACAGTTTAAAATTTGATTGTGAAGATTATCATATACCACTGGGATATCTAAAGACTTCCCAATCGCTAGCACTTCATTTATATTGTAGGATTTATCATCATTTTCTATTACAAGTCTGGATTTTATATTGTCAGGTAATAATCTATAATTTGATTTGAACCTATCTATGGCACCCGCCTTATCCCCGTAAACCCCACCTATATGAAGGATTATCTTGCTCCTCATATCCACTCCCAAGCTATCTAGGAATTTATTGTGATAGATGAGGTCTTCTACTGCCCTCTTTACTACATCTTCTTTGGGTGAATTAAGTACTGTATACTGACCAGGATGCATGGAAACCCTGATTCCTGCTGATTTTATCCTTTCTCCTATTTTATCTAATTGTTCTGCAAACACTCCCCACCACTTTATATTGTTTATAGGACTCGAGCCAAAGGGGATAATGTCGGAACTAATCCTAAAGAGCCTTATGTTATTTTTAATATTGTAATCTATTATTTTTTCCAATGAATTTAAATTAAAATTTATTATTTGCTTTAAGTTTTCTTCGCTTGCATTTTTCATTGTGCAAGTCTTAAAGTTTGTATCTTTTACTCCTACCGTTAAACATGCATAGCCTATATTCATAAAGTTTTCCTCTCTATACCTTATTTTAATTTTAATGAGATAATTCTTGTTTTATACCTTATACCCCAAATTTCTTCTAGTTCTCATATTTATAGTTAAATACACCTAATTATTAATTTGGAATACATTGATAAATCAATATATAAATTAGTTATCACTAGAATTATAAACATTTAAAAAGCCATTATATTAATTTAATTAAATTAATATAATGGCTTTTCTTATCTAATTTTCATATCTTCGTTTACAATATATCCATAGTAATTTATGGTTTCTTTATCATTTATAGAAGGTTTTTTGGGTAAACTTGCTTTGTTTTTAAAATGTTCACTTTTTAATAAATCTATAAATCTATCATTTTCCGTAGTTCCATCTTTGGTCTTTAAAAGATTTTTATATCGAAAGAATATACTTCCCTTTATTTCATTATATTGACTGTTGAATTTTAATTGATTGCATAATTCCTCTGGATTTTTCCAGCTTGAACCTTTACCACTTTCATTTATCTTGTAATTTGCATGACCTATATATAGATTTACATTTGTGTCTTTCACTACATCTGTCCACCAATGAACAATCTCCCCGTAGGGCGCTGCCTTTTCATCAAATGTCCAATATACTTGAGGGGCAATATAATCTACCCAATTTTCCTTTACCCATCTTCTAGTGTCTGCAAATTGATTGTCATATGAAGTGCTAGATGTAATAGGGGTATAAGACCCTTCTCCCCTACTAGCTAATTTGGTGTTTTCTTTGTGACTCCAGATGGCAAATGGACTTATTCCAAATTGAATAGTCTTATCATGTGTATTATTATATTCTTCTATGGAGTGATGAAGTCCTTTTACCAAATTATCTATATTATTTCTTCTCCAATCAGCTATATTTGATATTTGACCCTTGTATTTTTCAAATGTAGCTTTTTCTCCTTGGAAATATAGGCTATCATTTCTTTTAAATGGATAAAAATAGTCATCAAAGTGTACTGCGTCTATATGGTAGTTTTCTACTACTTCCATTACGCTTTTATTTATATAGTCTATTACTTCTGGCTCTCCCGGATTCAAATAAAGTCTTCCATCAAATTTATATACATATCCAGGATTTTGTCTTGCCCAGTTTTTTTCACTTAATCCTTTTAGTTGTTCTTCAATAGACTTTTCATTTTCCTTGGCAGTAGTCACCCTATATGGATTAAACCAGGCGTGAAATTCCATTCCTCTATTGTGAGTTTCTTCTATCATCCACTCCATAGGATCCCATCCTGGACTTTTATCTTGCTCTCCACTTAAATACTCTGACCAAGGATTTATATCAGATTTATAAAAAGCATCTAGTTTTGGTCTAACTTGAAATATGACAGAATTCATATTTAATTCTTCTAAATTATCTAGTAGTTTTATATACTCTGCTTTGTATTCTCCTTGTAATATTCCTTTTTTACTTGGAAAATCTAGATTATATACAGTAGATACCCAAACACCTCTAAACTGCTCTTCCCTTTGTATCATTTCAACTGGTATTTGTATAGGATTATCTCTAAGTGTGATTATTTGATTTGTTTTATGGGTTTTTAATATATTGGTGCCCATCTTACTTGCTTGACTATCTATTGTGCTGTTATTTAAAATCATAGTTAAGGCCAATGTAGCAAAGGTAAATATCTTAAATCTATGTTTTTTCATCCTTATCCCCCATTTATAGTATGTTTTTATTGTCAATATTATATTTATTATATCAGTAAAACACAAAACATGATATTACAATTGTATTTCAATTTTTGATATTTAGCCATATTATGCTATAATGTACTATTATATCATAAATCTAAATAGAAGAAGGTTTTTTTATGTTTAAAACTATGAGTTACAATGAAATTGAAGAAAATAAACACAAGGAAGATTATATATTTATAGATCTTAGAAGTGAAAGTGAATATAATGATGAAACAATTCCTGGTGCTATTAATATACCCTTATTTAATGACGAAGAAAGGAAGATAGTTGGTAGAGTCTACAAGCAAGAAGATACGGAAAAGGCTAAACTTTTAGGTTTAGAGTTTGTTGGAAAAAAGCTTCCACATATCTACAGGGAAATATCAAGTTTAAATGAAAGAAATAAGACTCTGGTTTTCTTTTGTGCAAGGGGAGGGTATAGAAGTAGTTCCATTGTATCTTTACTTAGCTCTATAGGAATTTATTCTATTAAGCTTAAAGATGGATACAAAGGATACAGACATCATGTATTAGATGCACTGCCAACTTTGATGGAAGATATTACTTTTGTGGTTCTATACGGAAATACAGGCACTGGCAAAACTGAAATACTTAAATATCTTAAAAGTAAAGGTGCAGATGTGCTAGATCTTGAAGGAGCTGCAAATCATAGAGGTTCTATACTTGGAAGTGTAGGACTTGGAAAACAGAATAGTCAAAAGATGTTTGAGTCTATTCTCTACCATGCTCTTAAAGATAGAGAAGGAAATATAGTGTTTACAGAAGGTGAAAGCAAGAGGATTGGAAAAGATGTAATTCCCGAATATATATTTGATAAAATTAAAAGTGGAATTCATATAAATATAAGTTCAAAATTGGACTATAGGGTGGATACCATACTAAAGGACTATGTTCATGGCACTGATGATGAGCTTATAGAAGCTTTGATTTGTTTGAAAAAGAGATTGGGGGGAGAAAGAGTAGATAGATATATTAAATGGATAAAAGAAGATAATTATAGACAAGTAATAAGCGAATTAATGAAAGATTATTACGACCCCTTGTATGAAAAAAATACTAGGAATTTTGTAAAGACTTTCTCTAATATAGATCATCTTTCTACTGCTGGGGAAATACTGTCTTGGCTTAATAAGTCTAAATATATTTAGCTAATTGGAATTGTCTATCAAGATATACTAATAAAAACAGTTTGATGAATTTTCACCAAACTGTTTTTATAGGAGAGACTAGATTAAATATTTATTTATACTCCTCTAACTTTACAGTCTCCATTATAACAGGATCTAAGGGCTTGCTTGCTCCATCTACTTTTACAGATGCAATCTCATCGACTACATCCATTCCCTCAAACACTTGACCAAATACTGTGTGTTTTCCATCTAACCAGGGAGTTCCGCCTTTTAATTGAACTATAAAGAACTGACTCCCATTAGTATTTGGACCTGCATTTGCCATTGAAAGTGCCCCTCTTATATTTCGATAATCTGGATGGAACTCATCTTCAAATGAAGCTCCCCAAATACTTTGTCCACCTCTACCTGTGCCTTGTGGATCTCCACCTTGAATCATAAAATCATCCATTACTCTGTGAAAAGTAACCCCATCATAGTATCCATCTTTTGCATGTGTTTTAAAATTTTCTACAGCTTTTGGTGCAACTTCTGGAAAAAATCTAAGTTTTATATCTCCATAATTTGTCTTGATTACTGCAATCTCTTCTCCTAGCTCTGCTGCTTTAGTTTGTTCTAAATTCACATTATCTCCTCCATCTTCTTAAGTTTATAGTCCTTTATCTATTATACCCTCTTCTAGTTAAATATTAAAGATACAAATAGAATAAGACTTATTTATCATCTGTGCCAAATGATGTCAAATTGCTAGTGCCATTATCTGCCTTCCTTATTCTTTCTCCTTGATAGGTAATGCTTACAATTCCTGAAATCCCATATATCTCTTTGTATAGACTATAAGTATCATAAGAGCCAGGTATCTTTACAGTAAATCTAATTTCCATAAGCCCATTTTCCTCATCGTCTCTGTAATCATTTTCAAGTATGCTTATATCCTTTATCGATATATGATGGTTACCAAAGGCAACTCCAATTTGTCCTATTATTCCTGGTCTATTTGTAGCTACCATTTCTATTCTCTTGTATTTTCTTTTTAATACTTTCTTTTCCAAGCTTCCCAAGGTCATTAAGGTTAATAATACAATTACAGCAGTAACTACAGATCCCAAATAATATCCAGAACCTATTCCAAGGCCTATCCCTGCACTTACCCATAGACTGGCTGCTGTAGTAAGTCCATTTATACTATTTCCTGTCCTCATTATAGTACCAGCACCTAAAAATCCTATTCCGCTTACTACTTGGGCTGCAAGCCTTGATGGATCTGCCATTTGACCAGTTCCTAGTGAATCAAATCCATCTATAGATATAAGCATAATCAAGGTAGAACCTAATGTAACTAGGACATGAGTTCTAAGTCCAGCTGGCCTGTTATTTACTTCTCTTTCAATACCTATCAATCCGCCAATTACAGTTGCTAAAAGTATTCTTACTATTATTTCAATATTAGATATCATTTAAAACTCCTTTTTTAGTTTACAATATTCGATAATTGAATTTTATTGAAATTCCCTTATAATTCTATTATATATGAATCTGCATGCAATATCATCTTTTATTTAAATCTTTGATATAATAGTTATATTTACATCTCATTATGTTATAATTGTAATGTAAATATATATGGAGGTTTTAGGATGAAAATGAAATGCATGGTATGTCCTGTTGGATGTGATTTAGAAGTAATTGAAGATAAATCTAGCAAAGATGGATATATAGTTAAAGGAAATAAGTGTAATCGTGGAAGTGAGTATGCTTTAAAAGAAATATTGGAGCCTTCTAGGATACTTACATCTAGGGTGCTACTTAAAAACGGTCCTATGGGCAGGCTTCCTGTAAAGACAAACGGGGTTGTACCATCTGAACTAGTAGATAGGGCTATGGAAATAATAAAAAATACTACTGCCACTGCTCCTCTTAAGAAAGGTGATATAATAATAAATAATTTATTAGATACGGGTGTAGATTTGATAGCAGCAAGAAAGGTAAATAAACTATAAAAAACCAGTGAATTTAACTTTCGCTGGTTTTTATGTTAATTAAACCTTTTTTTAATGTATATACAAATAAGCTTGTAAGTACAATTCCTTTAAGTATAGAGCTTATGCTCATACTCCACCATACACCTGTAAGACCTAAAGATGTACTAGATAGAAATATGGCCATTGGAATTCTTAACCCATTTAATACAATTCCTGTAGTTGCTGGAATATGCGTTTTGCCTATTCCATTAAATGCTCCTGCAGATCCTATCTCTATTGTTATAAAAAATTGTGACAATCCAAGTATTTGCAAGTATATTATTCCAAGTTCTATTGCTTTAGTATCTTCTGGTGTAAATATTTTAAAGATAAATTGCCCACCAAATATAAGTAAAATACTAACAGCTATTCCAATAGTTCCAACTATTTGAAGCCCCTTATAGTAACCATCTTTTACTCTTCCAAAATTCTTTGCTCCAAAGTTTTGTCCAGTAAATGCTGCTATTGCCTGAGAAAACCCTTCCGCTGACATCCAAGATAATGATTCTATCTGCGATCCTATTGAGCCTACTGCAACAGGTGTAGCTCCCCATCTAGCTAATATTCTTGTAAGTATCATTGATATAATAGCATGGGCGGCTGATTGAATTGAAGCAGGAACTCCAAGTTTTAAAATCTTCATAATGTATTCTTTTTTAGGTAGTTTAAGAATATTTAAGTTTAGAAACAATGCATTTTTTCTTGTTATAATCAAAAAAACTACAGTCACGATTACTTGCGCAGCAACTGTCGCTATTGCTGCTCCTCTTATGCCAAGGTTTGGAAAAGGTCCCACTCCAAATATTAAAAGTGGATCTAGTATTATATTTGCAATAAGTCCTATAGCCGTCACCTTAAATGGGGTTACACTGTTTCCACTTGAATTAAATACAGCTGAAAAAATAGGGTTTATAAAGTGAAAGATCAATCCTCCTGATATAATCACCAAATATTGTATTGCCATATTCACTGCTTCTTGATTATCTAAATTGAAAAAACCAATCACTTGATGTCTAAAAGTAAATAAAAATACAGAATATATTATTGCTATAAATATATCTAATTTTATGCCATTTGATATATACTCTCTAGCATCCACTATATCATCCCTGCCGTATGCTTGTGCTACTCCTACACTAACTCCTATTTGTGATATTAACACAAGACTAAATCCAAGCCATAGAAAAAATCCTACTGTTCCAGCAGCTGCTACAGCAATCGTACTAAGCCTTCCTAGCCACATCATATCTGTCAAGCTATATACCATTTGCATAAAAGATGTACCCATAATTGGCAAGGCTAGTTTTGTAAGTACAGTTGTTATCTTGCCTTCTCTTAAATCTACATTTCTCATAATTATTTCCTCTCTAATTCTAATCATTTATGGTTATCTAATCATTCTATACCCAAAATAGAAATTATTCAAGAAAATAATTTAGATTCTCTAAATTGTTTTCTTGAATAATCAAATCTTTATTGCACAAATACTAATAAAAACTGTGAATTCTCATCACAGTTTTTATCTTAAGTTAAATATGTTACCATTCCTATAAAATGAGCTACAGATGCTGCAAGTACAAACATATGCCATATCGCATGATTATAAGGAATCTTTTTAATACTATAAAATATTGTGCCTAAAGTGTAAAGCAAGCCTCCTGCTAGTATCCACATAAAAAATCCTATAGATGTCATCTCTATAATAGGCTTAACAGTAAATACTGCAAGCCATCCCATTCCTATATACATACTAAGCGATACTGCTTTAAACTTGTCAAACTTATTGTATGTTAGGATCTTAAATATTATCCCAAGTATTGCAATTGACCAAGTCGCTACGAGTATCCCAATCCTTAAATATCCTACCATAGTAAGAAGTGCTATTGGAGTATAGCTTCCCGCTATAAATAGAAATATAGAAGAATGATCAAACACCCTTAAGATACCCTTAGCCTTTTCATTTGTAATACTGTGATATAGTGTAGATGAAAGATACATCAGTATAAAACAAGCACCATAAATGCTAAATGCTACAACGGCTATAGTATCACCATTTCTAATTGATAGCATTAGTAGGATTACAAGAGAAACTATACCAAATACAACTCCTATACCATGTGTAATTCCATTGGCTATTTCTTCTTTTATTGTGTATTTTTTTTTGATAATGTCTAGTTCATTTTCCTTTTTCATTTTACACCAACCTTTCTATTATTCACTTTGCTAGCAAAATTGTCAAAGCAAGCCCCTTAGCATGCTTTGTTTTTTAATCTTTTCATTGACAATTGACAATTCAACATTCACAATTTGGAACTTACTCCACTACTGTTCTGTTATTATTATCGGACCATCTTTTGTGATTGCAAGGGTGTGTTCATATTGAGCTGACAGCCCTCCGTCCAAAGTCCTTGATGTCCATCCATTTTCGTCCATCTTCATTTTATATGTTCCTGTATTTATCATGGGTTCTATAGTAAGTACCATTCCCTCAACTAGTCTTTGTCCTCTGCCTGGAACTCCATAGTGAGGAACTTGAGGGTCTTCATGCATGTCTTTACCTATACCATGGCCTACAAAATCTTTAACTACTGAATACCCTTTTTCTTCTACAAAACTCTGTATAGCATACCCAATATCTCCTAATCTATTACCAACCACTGCTTTTTCTATGCCTATATACAATGCTTCTTTAGTTACATCTAGTAGCTCCTGTGCTTTATCTGATATTTCTCCTACTGCGTAACTCCAAGCTGAATCTGCTAACCATCCATCTAGATTTACTACCATATCTATTGTGACTATATCACCATTTTTAAGTGGAGTCTTTCTTGGATATCCATGACATATCTCGTCATTTATTGAAGCACAAGTTGCGTAAGAATATCCTTGATATCCTTTTTGCTCTGGATAAGCTCCTTGATTCTCTAAGTATTTCTCTACAAATTGATCTATGTCTTGTGTAGATACTCCTGGTTTTATCATTTTAGCTATCTCTTTGTGTACATTTGCAAGTATCTCTCCTGCTTTTTGCATTTTCTCTATTTCTTGTGATGTTTTTAAAATTATCATTTATCTGCCTCTTTCTTTATTGATTTATATATTTTCGTCTTCATTTATTAATTTTATAAATTCGATATCATTATATAATCCTTTAAAATCATTGTCAACTTTAACGTATGCTATTATCTCAGGTAAAAGCTCTAACGATCTTTTTATATCTTTTATAGCATATTTTTTTTGTCCAAGCATACAATAAGCACATGCTCTATTGTAGTACAAGTCATGAGCTTGTGGATTATGTTCTATTCCCCTTGTCAGTATATCTACTGTCTTTTCAAACTCTTTTTCTTCTATATATATAGCGGAAATATTCAAATAGCTCTGCCAAAAAAAAGAATTTTCTTCTATAGCCCTAAAATAAAAACCTATTGCATGTTTATTGTTACCCAGTTTTTTCTGTATAACCCCCATATTAAATAGGGATTTATAGTAATTTTTCTTTATAGCAAGACTCTGTTTTACCATCTGTAGAGCCTTAATGTAATTTCCTTTTTCTTCATATATTGAAGATATATTATTGTATGCTATATAATCATCAGGCTTTAATTCTATTACACGAAAGTAATACTCTAAAGCCTTTTCCCTCTCTCCAAGTTTATCATATAAATCAGCTGCATAATAATATGCCCTATCGTAATTTGGATCTAATTCTATAGCTTTATTATAATATTCGATAGCTTTTTCATTGTCTCCTAGATTTTCACTTGTCATAGCAATACCATAAAAAGCACCAGCCTCATTACTCTTAGCTTGCTTTATCTTTTCATATAATATCAGGGCCTTATCCATCTCATCCATTTCATGATATATATGAGCCATGAGAAAAAGTATATCTATGTATTTTTCCTTGTCTAATGTAAACTCCAATGCTTTTTCATATGATTTTATAGACATATCTTTTTTCCCACTTAAATATTGATTTTTTGCAAGCACCATATAATTATTTACTTTATTATCATTTTTTATTTTATCTTTCACGCTCTCACCTCTTAAGTCTTATTATATCTATTTTAACACATCTCCGGATAAAAAAAATAGAGGATTTTATTCCTCTACTCTTAAAGCCCTGATTGAATTAAGTATTGCAATTACAGATACTCCTACATCTGCAAATACTGCCTCCCACATTGTAGCCACTCCTACTGCACCAAGCGTCAATATAATTAACTTTACTCCTAGCGCAAATATTATATTTTGCATTACTATCTTTTTAGTCTTTTTAGCAATTTTTATTGCAGTTGCTATTTTACCTATCTCATCTGTCATAATAACAATATCTGAGGCCTCTATGGCTGCATCTGAGCCTAATCCTCCCATAGCTATACCAACATCTGCACGAGCAAGCACAGGAGCATCATTGACTCCATCACCTACAAAGGCAACCCTAGATTTTCTATCTTTAATTATATCTTCAAATATAATTACTTTGTCCTGCGGAAGAAGATTTCCATATACTTTATCTAACCCTACCATATCTGAAACCTTTTTAGCAATTTCTTCATTATCTCCTGATAGCATTATTGTCTGCTTTATTCCAAGTGATTTTAATTTTTTTATATCCTCTATAACTGTAGCTTTTAATTCATCAGCAACTGTTATGGTTCCTATATGCATATTTTCTTTTGCAATATATACTACAGTACCTATAGAAGTTAAGGAAGTCATTTTTATATTGTGTTCTTCTAAAAGAGCTGCATTTCCAAGTAGTATATTATCATTATTTACTTTAACACTTATGCCTTTTCCAGGAATTTCCTTGTAATCACTTATATACTCCTTATTTATATCCATTCCATAAGATTTAATTATCGAACTTCCTATTGGATGATTTGAATAATACTCTCCATAAGCTGCAAATTCTAATATTTTATCTTGGCTATAATCTCCATAACTAATTACATCATTAACCTCAAAAGTTCCCTTTGTTATAGTCCCTGTCTTGTCAAATACCAGAGTATCTATATCATTTAATGCTTCTAAAAAGTTTCCACCTTTAATGAGTATACCAGATTTAGAAGCCCCACCTATTCCACCAAAAAATCCTAGAGGAATAGATATAACAAGTGCACATGGGCAAGATATTACTAAAAATACACTCGCTCTATATATCCAATTGCTCCAGTCCTCTCCCATTAAAAGTGGCGGAATTGTTGCAATAAGTGCTGCTAAAAGCACTACTGCTGGAGTATAGTATTTTGCAAATTTTGTGATAAAGTTTTCTGTAGGCGCTTTTTTACTTGAAGCATTTTCAACTAAATCAAGTATCTTAGATATCGTTGACTCTCCGAACACTTTATTTACTCTTACTTTTAATAGTCCCTCTGTATTGACAACTCCAGATAATGCCGTATCTCCTACTTTTACTTTCCTAGGCACAGATTCTCCTGTTATATTTGATGTGTCTAAAAAAGATTCTCCTTCCACTATTTCCCCATCTAGTGGAATCTTTTCTCCTGGTTTAATGATTATATAATCCCCTATATTTATAATTTCAGGATCTACTACAATTATTTCTCCTCCTTTTACGAGATTAGCTGAGTCTGGTCTGATATCTAAAAGTGCAGAGATAGAATTTCTAGATTTATTAACTGCCATTCCCTGAAACATTTCTCCTACTTGATAAAATAGCATTACTGCGACACCTTCTGGATATTCTCCTATGCCGAAGGCTGCAATAGTTGCTATGGTCATTAAGAAGTTTTCATCAAAAGGAACTCCTACTGATATATTTTTTACAGCTCGCAAAATTACTTTATATCCTACTATTAAGTATGCAAGTAAATATATTGTAAATCTAATACTTCCTTCTAATTTAAATAAAAATGGAAGTATAAATAGTATTCCACCTATAATTAATTTTATTATTTGGCTTTTATTTACTTGATCATGAGTATGTGTGTGTTCATGTCCATTATGAATATCTGTAGTTTTAGTTTTATTTAACACTACTACATCGGGTTCTAAGCCTTTAACAATCTTAATCACTTCATTTGTAATAGAATTTATATTTTCTTCTTTATTAGGTCTTATCTTTAGTTTTTTAGATATAAAATCAAGATTTGCATCTTCTACTCCATCTATTTCTTTTGAAAAATCTTCAATTTTTTTTGCACAACTAGCACAATTAAGTCCATTTAATTCAAGCACAATTTCTTTCATAGTTCCCTCCTTATATATATGAGCAACTGTTCATATGTTTAATTATATTATATGCTTGAAGCAATTATTTGTCAACAAAAAAAGCGCCTAAGCGCCTTATAATTTCATTTCTGCTACATATTCATATATTCCATCCTCGCCAGTGTAATTTCCGTCTAATAACTTCCAGTCATTTTCTATTCTAATTGACTTAGCTAGTTCTTTAAAATAATACATTATTATACCTGCATCTACTAAATTTGGAGTTTCACCTTCACTATATTTAATAAATAGAGTAACTTTATCTTTGCCAAGCAAAAACCTCCATGGCTGCAAATTTGCATTTGATGGTGCAAATCTTACATAGTAAAAGAGATCATCTAAACCTCTATGTTCTAACTCCTGATTATCTACCCTTGTTTCTAGACTAGCACTATAAACTATTTCTTCCACGCCCATTCTTTCACTTGATGGCTCATTTGTAAAAGGATTCCTTCTCTTTCCATATCCTATTGCAAGTATATAGCTAATATTTCCAATATGTTCTCCAAAAACCTTATTTTTAAATTTTTCTTCTATATCTCCTACACTTACCCAACACGTCTCTACTCCAAGTCTATTTAACTCTGTAATTAATTTTTCCATATAATAAGCACCATATATAGTTGTAGCTTTATCTTCTTTGATTTGTTCGAGTGCTATATAATGTGGACTTTCTATCATAATTCCACCATATCCACTAATACCATTTAATCTATCATAAATATAGTCCCCATTTTCATATAGCCTAAATTTAATAGCATTTGCTTCTTCTTCTAAAATCTTTA
Organism: uncultured Tissierellaceae bacterium; assembly: GCA_964428475.1. Taxonomy (GTDB): domain Bacteria; phylum Bacillota; class Clostridia; order Tissierellales; family Tissierellaceae; genus JARICQ01. Next base: position 50,291 of record CAYRYO010000002.1, on the reverse strand, counting down.
AATATAATTTTATATCCTCTATAACTGAGAAATTAATCTTTTTATTTTTAAATTCCCTTACTGATCTTCTATCCTTTAAAAAATTAGTCATTAACATATAAAAACCTCCTTGTAAAATATAGTTGGATAAATCATTTTTATAAAACAAAATTAGTTTATGCCTATTCTTTCACCTATGCTATATATAAATCTAAATAAATATAAATGTATTATAATTGAACTTAAGCATCCAATAATAATTCCTGCTGCAACATCCGTTGGATAGTGAACCCCCAAATATATCCTAGATATCGCTACTACAATTGCTATTAAAAAAACTATAATTGATATCTTTGGGATATTTAATGCTATCGTAGTAGCAATCGAAAAACTTGCAGCAGTATGACCTGATGGAAAAGAGTAATCCTTTAAATTAATTCCAAAAGTATTTAATTGTTCTAATATATTGTATGGCCTTTCTCTAGAAAGCAATTTTTTAAGAGAATGTACTATTATCTGACTAATACCCAAGACCACAAAAATCTCTACCCCTATGTTTTTAAGTTTATTATTCCCAAAAAATACTAATAAAAAGATAATAAGTGCAGAGAATGGTGCACTGCCTAAATTTGTAACTCTATACATTATATAGTCCATATATCTATTTCCCATTTTCCTATTTATAATTTCTATAAATAAATCATCAAATCTCTTAAGTTTATTTTTCAATAGCTTCACCTCACAATACAGTCTAGTATTTTATTTAAACTATCTATAATCTACTCTAAATCATTATTACCCTATTGTCCATGATATTATTTATATTTGTTTGATATAAATGCATTTTATGATAAAATAAATTCGAATACATAAAGAAGGTGCTCAAATGAATTTAAATAAAGAACAACAACTAGCTATAGGCCATAGTAATGGCCCTGCCCTTGTCCTTGCTGTACCTGGAGCTGGTAAGACTACTGTTTTAATACATCGAACTGTTAACCTTATATTAAACCACAATATAAGACCAGATAGAATACTTTCTATCACATTTAGCAGAGCTTCTGCAAAAGATATGCGTAGTAGATTTAATAATAGCTTCAAGGATATATCATCTATTCCTATATCATTTTCAACTATACACAGCTTTTGTTTTAATTTAATAAGAGAGTACGCTTATATAAACAATATAAAACTAAATCTTATAGAAGGAAATAATTCACCTGTCAATAAGTATACTTTAATCAAGCAAATATATCTTGAAACAAACAAATCTCATATCACAGAAGAAAAATTAGAATTTCTAATAAATGCTATAGGCTATATAAAAAATATGATGCTAAATGTGGATGAATTTATAAAGACTAAAAAACCTAGCATAGATGGATTTACAACTATATTCTCAGAATACGAAAAATATAAAAAAGACAATAATCTGATTGACTTCGATGATATGCTAAGTATTACCTTGAATATATTAAATAGAAATAAATATATTCTCGAAAAATATAGAAGTAAATACGATTATATACAGTTAGACGAGGGACAAGACACATCTAAAATTCAGATGGAAATATTTAAAAAATTAGCTTTACCAAAAAATAATCTTTTTGTAGTAGCAGATGACGATCAATCTATATACGGATTTAGAGGTTCTGATCCAAGAGGACTTTTAAACTTCAAAGAGATATTTCCAAATGGTAAGATGTTTTTCATGGAAAAAAATTATAGATCATCTAAAAACATCGTATCCGTTTGTAATAAGTTTATTAAATTCAATACTCTAAGATACAATAAAACTATTTCAACTGACAATGGTTTTATTGAGCCTATTAATATAGTCAAGGTAGACTCAATAGTAGATCAATACAACTATATAATAAAAGATATAGAAAATAAAGATTTGAAAAATATTTCTATCTTGTATAGAAACAATTTATCATCTATTGGATTGATAGATTTTTTGGAAAAATGCAAAATTCCTTTTTACATGAGAGATGTGAAAATCAAATTTTTCAATCATTGGCTTATACAGGATATATTAAATTTTATGATATTTTCTAAAGATACTTCTAATATGAGTATCTATGAAAATATATACTACAAGAAAAAAGGATATATATCAAAAAAACAATTGAACTTTGCAAAAACTTTAAATTGCAAATGGCCAGTTTTTGATAGGATAATGAAATATCCTGATATACCAATATATTATAAGTCTACACTGAACGAACTAAGTGCTGATTTTAGAAGACTTTCAAATTTAAATCCCCTAGCTTCAATAGAATATATTGAGTATAATCTAGAATATGAAAAGTATTTAAAGGAAAATTCTATGAAATTTGGACATACCTACGATTCTTTAAAGACAATAATTTATTATTTGAAGCTTATAGCAAAAAAAGCTAAGACTCTCGATGAATTAATAGCTAGACTCAAGTATTTGGAAATGCTGTGTATGAATTCAAAAGATCAAAATGAAGGAATTACGCTATCAACTATACATTCTGCAAAAGGTTTAGAGTTTGACAGAGTATATATTATAGATTTGGTTGACGGCCACTTCCCATCTTCATCTAGTATTGATTTGCATCAAAAGGATATAATAGATGACTTTGAAGAAGAAAGACGACTCTTCTATGTAGGTATGAGTAGGGCTAAATATCATCTGAGTTTATTATCTGTAAAGCATTTAGGAAATAAAATTGTTAATTCTTCTAGGTTTTTAGATGAATTGCAAGGATAGGGCAATTTTCAATTGCCCTAGAAAATCCTTCTACTTGATTGAATATCCGTTTTTAAAGGGATCTTCATCTTGTAATATAAAATGTCCTTTTGCAGTTATAAAGCTTCTTCCTATTATTTCTGGTATTATTCCCTCATATTCTCCTATCTTTATCCTTTCCAATGCTCTTCCTTTAAACAAAGTACCTGTGATACTTTCATATACAAAGCTTTGATTTAAAGAAAGCTCTCCTTTATTTTCAAGGGCCGCTATTTTGGCGCAAGTTCCAGTGCCACATGGAGATCTATCAAACTGGCCGTTCCCAAATACTACAACATTCTTGCAATCTGCATCTGAATGGGTAGCTTGCCCATATATCTCTACTAAATCTACTCTATCTATTCCCGGGTTTAATGGATGTCTTATCTTGTATTCACTGTTTATCTTTTCTCTTATATCTACACCTAGTTTGATTATACTATCTATATTATCTAATGATAGATTTATACCTAACTCATTTGCACTTACTATAGCAAAAAAACTACCTCCAAATGCTATATCTACTTTTACCTTTTTTCCATCTTTAATAGAAATTTCAAGATCATTTTTATATAGAAATGATGGAACATTTATTACAGATACTTCTTTTGGCTTTTTATCTTCTACTTTGACTTTAGCTTTTACAAGACCTGCTGGAGTGTCAAGTGTTATATAAGTATAAGGTTCTTCTACTTTCACATATTCTCCTTCTACCAAGAATGTAGATACAGCCATGGTTCCATGTCCACACATATTTAGATAACCACCACCATCTATATAGACTACTCCCATATCTGCTTGTTTGGATACAGGTGGAGTGATTATCGCTCCAAACATATCTCTATGACCCCTAGGTTCTTCCATTGCTGTTTTCCTTACATAATCAAGTTTATCTCTCAAATACTCCTTTTTTTCCATCATTGTATTTCCTATTATAGGAGGTAGACCATCTATTATTATTCTAGTAGGTTCCCCCATAGTATGAGTATCTACAAATTCCAGTATATCCACAATTTTCCTCCTATATTTTAGCATTATATTCATAAGGCAATGATACAATTTTACCTGGTGTATCAATCTCTATCAATTGTCTTAATGTGTCTAAGAGTATTCCCCTTTGCATTTCCGGATTATTTGGTTCTCCTACATTTGCACCCATAGGTACCATAGGTGCCGCTGCTCTAGGAGCTCCAGCTTGCCTTGCTACCGGGGGAAGTGCTGCTATTATAATAGTAGGTATCCCAGCTTCTTCAATCACTCTCTGCACCAAAACTGCAGAGCGGTGGCAAGTACCTCATCCACCTGTAATTACTACTCCATCTACATTAGCATTATTTAATATTTCAGCAATCTTAGGTCCAGTATCAGATTTAAATACCTCTACATCTCCACCCCCACCCATGAATCCTACATGAAAGTCAGCTAGATCTTTTACAATACCTTTATCTCTTAATTCCCTCAATCTATCAATCGGAAACATTGAATTAATATCTTTATTTACATCTGAATTATCATATCCTCCATGTGAAACCATCATATCTTCTGTGTTTTCATCCCTTCCAATTACTCTATAGGAAGTGTCTCCTGAAAGATTAAAGCTCTCTTGGCTTTTAAGATGTACTCCTGCAGCTGTTACAAGAGCTATAGTCATTTCATCTAATGACTTTTTCACTTGTGTCCATACTGGATTTGGTGTAATTGGTACATATATTTCTGATTTTAATCCATCTATATGCGTTAAATTCATAACAATCTCCTTTGATCATTTATTTAGTCTTCTATTACCTCTGGATAAGTCATCATAAATCCTACCCTCTGTCCAATCTCTAGTCTATCCCTACATATCAACATTCGCTTTGGTATATTAAGGCTTCCAAGTCTTCCTCTAAGTTCTATTAAAACTCCTCCATCTGTAATTTCAACTATATTGCCTTCAAAGTATCTTTCAGATGAAATATATTGCGGATTACTCATTGCCATTATCCTTATCTGTATTTAATGAAGTTTCATTTTCAACTCTTTCTATCTCTTTCCCAGTTTGTCTTTCTATTAATTCAAGATTTTTCTCTTTTAAAGCTTTATCATATTTTCTTTCAGCTGCAATTATCTTTCCACCACTCATCTTAGCCTTTAGCATATAAATCGCTCTAATAGCATCTTCTCTACAAAGGCAATTGTTGCTTAGTATCTCATTTTCTATGCCTTTACTAGATTTATTTAAATCAATCATTGCATCCATATATTCATTGCCAACTACCAGTTGCCCTTGAACTGCTGCAAATGTCATACCAACCACTGACACACCTCTACTGCCTATTTGTTCAATGTGGCTAGCAAAGTCAATATGATTGTTTCCAAAGCCCTCTGTAGTGACTATAGCCCCATCTAAATCCATTGATTCTATTAGATTTCCCAATGAATTTGATACATAGAATTTATCTGAATTTGCCTGAGGAGAGCCAACAAATACTACTCCTACAAGGTCAATTTCGTCATCTTCTATAGCTTGGGTCACCAAGGGTTCCCTAAAGTAATGTCTAGAAGTTTCCTTTGAAGCAGGTCCTATACATGTAAGTGCGTGTATGCACCCATCAATTACCTGTAATGGATTAACTACTATAGGTACATTTCCTAAATCTACATTTGCCTTGGCACCTACTACTCCTACAGGTTCATTTGGCATTATATAATTATCGTGCATTGCTCCTTGTCCCATTATTTCCTTTACTATCACTACTTTCTTTTTACCTGGTCTTCTAATCTGTTCTATTGTTTCTTCCGAACATACAAGGCTATTATCTATATTTTTTAGAACACTTCGTATTTCTTCTACCAGGATATCGCCAACCTTATGTGCTGCCATAGGGCCTGGCCTTTCCATTGATTTCCCACGTTTAATAGTTACATTTATTTTTAGTATTATATCTCCCATATCAGGAGAGCCTGGTCTATTCCACATTATATTTTCTCTCATAGACCCTTCTGATGATCCAAACTCCCCAATCTGTACACCATCTTCATCTGTACCAGTAAGCATCACCACTACTCCATCTATTATTCGAGTAACGCCTTCTCCTATCTTCCCTTCTTCTTTAGTAGCTATAGGTTGTATATCCATTATCGTGTTTGAATACTCACTGTATCTATCTTTTGTAATTACATCAATATCCATATCTACTACTAACTTTTCTCTCTTTATTATATCAGCTACTATATCTTGTCTAATAAAAAGAGTATTATCTTCTATTTTTGTTGAATTGGAAAACTCTATATTATCTATTTTGAAATATTTCCTCTTAAGGGTTCTAAGTATCTTTTTACTTTCTTTCTTAACTATTTGGCTTTTATCTCCATTATCGTCACTTATATCCTTATCAGATATCCCACCATATCCTCTATCAAATGGAATTTCTATATTTATATCCTTTCCTTCTCCTATATGTATCTTTATACTATTTGTATTAGAAAATGTTTTATTTTTATTTGTTTTATCTTGGTTAGAATTTGTTTTTCCCTCTGTTTTTTCTATCTTCTTTTCATCTTTTAAATTAGAGATTTCCTTAAATCCATCTACTACATCTGCTGTTAGTGGAGTCAATGAATCTAGCGTTTTAGATAGTTTACAACCTATTACTTGACCAATCTTCAAACAATCTTCTCCAATTTCTAAAAGACCCGATTCTTCTAAGTCTGGAATTAGCATTGGGTCTTCAATATCAGACTCCTTTATTTCACTTCCCTTTTCCAGCCTACAACAGATAATTGCATATTCATCTTTATATTTTTCAGCTGTTTCCTTTGAAATAGACAAAATATCACTCCTAATCTTTTTTTCTTCTATACAATCTATGATTGGCGCTTCTTAGGGTATGATCTGTACTGTGATACATTCGCAGTCCTAGCCTAGGACCTACATTTGTTATTGTATCAGTTCAAGGTTCACATGTTCCTACCATTATAGATTCTACACCCATCTTCTTGAGTTTTAAGACTTGTTCTGCTTGACCTGGACATACTCCCGGTTCATCGCATCTAAGTCTACCATTTACATCTACCATTCTCTTGCAATTAGTTTCTGCAATGGTTTGACCACCCAATTTAGATACCAGTTCTTTTAATCTAGCTATATCTGCTCCACATTCACATCCTATTACACCAAACTTTCTTGTATCATTTGGAAGTGGAATAGTTACAAATACGCCACCCAGTGTTTTAACTATTGGAGACTTTTCACTTCCTGGTCTACCTGTAAATGGTCCGCCTAGCAAAACTTCTCCATATGGATCAATATATCCTCCAGAATTTGCTATTAGATTTTCTACCGGAATACCTATGGGAACATCAAATAAAACACGTTCTCCTGATTCTACTCTGCCACCTATGGTTAAGTCCTTAGTAATCACAGGTCGCCTTTCTTCAATTGCCAATGAAATGTTTCTAATGGTTTCAGTATTTAATACAACTGCATTTGCAACTGATGGAAGTTCTCCTGGCTTAAGCTTTATCCCCAATACTTCTTTGGTAATAACCCTCTCATCCCCAGATGGGTACAAATCAGGCATGTATTTTATTTCAATATTGTGTATTCCTTTGATTTCATTTGCAAGAGCTATTAAGGCATTTTTATTTTTAGGCTTTATAGCAATATATCCCTTTCCTGCATTGCTTATATCCATTGCGTATTTAAGTCCTCTTATTATTAAAGATACATCTTTTTCTATTCTTTTTATATTGTGGTTTATTAGTGGTTCACATTCACATGCATTTAAGATCACACATCCACCGTTTAGATCTATATCAAGTTTTATGTGTGTTGGAAATCCAGCACCTCCAGCACCTACTACTCCTGCTTGCTTTATCATATTTAAAAGATTTTTATCTTCATTTATTTTTATATAATCATTAGATTGTTCTTTATCAGCTTTTATAATAATACAATTATCATCTATAGATTTAACTTTTCCACTAAAACTGCTATGTATATTTGCACCTAAACCTTCAGGAATAGCTATCAATTCTCCGCGGTTCACTCTGTTTCCCGAGATCACTATTGCTTTATTATTAGGTCCAATATGTTGTTTTAAGGGTATCTTTATCTCCATATGCCACCTCCATCTTTAATCTTAAGTTAAATACTTATCAACCACATAGTATATTTTACTATATTTCTATCTTTATTACAATTTTATGAGTAATTTTTTTTTTTTTAGGAATGCTATGTATGTAGGTAATATTATCTAAGGAGGTAGTATTTTGGCAAAGAATAAAAAGAACAATAAAAAAGGTAAAAATGAAAAGAAACAGAACCCTAGCAATGAAAGCAAAAAAACAGAAGAAGAAAAATAATAGAAGGTTCTCATTAGAGAACCTTCTATTATTTATTTAATTATTTATTTTAAGTTCTTCAATGTCTTTAGTGTTTACTTCAAAGTATTCATTTTCTAAAAGCTGTAAATGTCCCGATTGATAGGGTTGCCCTTCAACAGTTATATATACCCTTTCTACATCATAATAATTGCCTAGAGTATTTACTATGCTATTTATAATCTCTATTTCAGATGTAGAACCTGCATTCATTTCACTATTAAACTCTTTCGATAAATCCACTTCTAAATTCCAATTATCTCTGTTCAGATTTATTCTTTTTATACTTGCATCTTCTGGTATAGCTGCTAATAGTTTATCTGATTTAGGATTCTTTAAGAGCCTTTCTAAAGTTGCTTTTATATTATTATTTGTTTTGAAATTTATCTCTTTCATTATATATTTAGATCCAATGTCTTCTGATGTAGGATAATATACCTTAATATTTGTACTTATTCCTTTATCTTCTATCTTTTCAAGCAATGTCTTTACTTCAAATTCTCCATCTTCATATATACTAGCTACAAATCCTACACCTTTTACATAATAATCCTTTTTACTTGCATTGCCTTTATAATTTGTAGTTACTTCAAGAGCCTCATATTTCTTCAAAGGTGTATCTATTAATTTATCTATTCCTGTTATTTCCACCTTATTCCCCTCACCGTCCTGCCATGAATTGCCGACTTGAATAGGTTCTTTTAATATTATATTATCAATATTTCTATTTGTATTTATCATGTTTTCAATATGATAAAATTCACCTTCTCCAAATACTTCTGTCAAAACCCCGTCTTTTAATTCTACTACATTTACAAAGTTTGTTCCTGCATTTATAGTTTTAATTTGAATTGTATCTTCTTCTATAAATTCAACAAATGTCTCCATTTCTGCATATTCATTGCCTATGCCTTTGTATTTCATAGTTTTGTTTTCTTCAAATGGGTAATAATCTTTTATAGTTGCTATTCCACTCATATTATTTTGTGTTTTACTATCAGTATTTGATGTTTCTTCTATTACTGCTTCATTACATCCACCGATAGAAAACATTAATATCATAAATAGAGTAAAAGATAAAAACCTTTTCATAAAAACCACTCCTCTAGTTTGTCTTTTAATTTACTCTTATGAGTATATCCATTTATAATATTATTATAATACACTTATTATAAAAAATCTTTACGATTCAATTACAATATTTCTGTTTGGGCGTCTATTTTATATATTACATTTTTTCTTTCAACTATTATATCTATCTTTTTCTTTAGCTCTTCATCTTCTCGTATAGCTAAAAACAATAGTTTATTTGGATTAATTGCAACTGGATTACCTACCATTTTAAGCATTGATAAGTCCCCTGTAGTATCTCCATATGAAAAACTATTTAAAAGATCTACATCATATTTTTCAATAAGCTCATCTATTACTCTTTGTTTACTCACAGAATCCCACATCTTAATTATTTCTCCCGTAAACTTGTTTTCATCGTCTACCAAATATAAAGTACCTCTATATTCATCAGCGTGATATTTCTCTGACATTTTTGAAACTAAAAAATCTGGGCTTCCTGATATGAAAAAGACCTTATGTCCCTGTTTTTTATGCCATTCTATTCTATCTCTTGAGTATTTATATACCATGTCTCCATTTAACTCTATTACTTTTGAAGCTATTATCTCCATATATGACTTGTCTACTCCTTTGAGAGAGTCTAAATAGGCCTTGGCAATGACTTCTAAGTATTCTTCAAAATCACCATATCTCGCTTCCCATTCAGTATATACCTTTTTTATCTCTGTATACCAAATAGCTGGGTCTATTATTTCAAATTTAATTAACATACGAAAATGTTCTATCATAAGTGAATTTCTAAAAATGGTACCATCTATATCGAAAAAAGCAACTATATTTCCCACCTAATCACATCCTATCTTTAAAATATTATTCTTTTTATACCCAATTTATGTATTGCTAATTCCTGATATAGAAAAAAGAAGGTTAAACCTTCTTTTTATTTATAATCCCTGTCTAAGAAAAAAACAGCTAATGTTCCAGGCCCCGAATGGGCACCTATTGATGCACCTATAGTATTAATTAAAAATTCCTTTACCCCAAATTCTTCTTCTATCATCTCTTTAAGTTTCATGGCACCTTGTAAATCATCACCATGCGTAATTCCAATGATCTGTTCTTTTAAATTTACTTGTTTGCTTCTAGTCTTCATTATATCTAACATAGTTTTATAGACTTTGTTTTTACCTCTAACTTTATCTAATGGTATTAGTTTCCCATCTTCAATATGAAGAATAGGTTTAATATGAAGTAGCCCTCCTACAAAGGCTTTGCTTCTAGATACTCTGCCTCCACGAAATAAATACTCCATATCATCTACTGTAAATATATGTTGAATACTTTTTTTTAAAAAATCTATGGCCTTTAATATTTCTATTTTACTTTTTCCTTCTTTAGCTAATTTGGCTGCATATAAAACTATAAGTCCAAATCCCCCAGAAGCAGCTTTTGTATCTACTATATCTATGTCAAATGTAGGGTACTCTTCAAAAATAATATCCCTTACAAACTGAGACGTTTGATAGGTACCTGATAGTCCTGATGAAAACGCTATATAAATTACACTCTCTTCATTTTTTGCATACTCAGTAAACTTTTCATTGAACATATTTGCTGGAATTTGAGCTGTAGTATATATTTGACCGTTTCGCATATCACCATATACAGTTTCAGGATCTATTGTTTTTCTATCCAAATATTCTTGATCATCTTTGATTACTATTATAGGTAATATATCAATATCGTATTTTTTTAATATTTCCTCTGGCAAATCACAAGCACTATCACTTAATATTTTTATTGTCATTGTATCTCTCCTTCCTTTTATTATTATACACTATATTGTCAATATATTAATAGTAGAATGCTTATTATTTGTAATATATTTTTTTTAATTTGAATAGATTATATTATTATAAGTTTGAGGAGTTGGAATCTATGAAATTGTTTTTTATTAAAAAAAACACAATTTTTTTAATTGTAATTATTTTGGTTGTTCTTCTTTTGTCTTTGGGTTTTTATTTTACACTTTAGTTTTAATATGTATAAACGAAAGTAGCAGATTAGTTATCTGCTACTTTCGTTTTATCATCTAATAGATAATATTCATTAATTAACAAATCCAATTCATGGCTAAACTTTAAAACATCTTCACTTTCCTTACCTTCTAACAATATGACATTTAGATTTCTTCTTTTATCCTCTATTTTTATCTTTAAGTCATTAAAATTTTTAGTTTCCATGAAAATATCACCTCTTTACATAACACAATTTATATTCTTTAGAATATTCATAAATCCTACTATAACACATTATAACAAAAGTATCTATCATTTTATGAAATAAATTATCAATTTATTTTAAATTCCATTTATTTTTACTCTTTAAAATATAGTTCTTTATCTCCGTCATATATTGATTATTTATTTCTACTATTATGCTATTATATATAGAGTTCAACTTTATTTTATCTATTGTGGATATGGGAAGAACATTCACTGATGTTCCTGTCATAAATGCAGCCTCTATTTTAGATAGATCATCTACATTTATATTTTCTTCTATTATCTTTATATTTAATTTACTGCATGCTTGGAATATATGAGACCTAGTAACCCCTAGTAGTACATCGCCACCCTTTGCTGTATACACTTTATCTTTATATACAAAAAACATATTTGATCTACTGCCTTCTACTACGCTTCCAGACTTGTTTACAAGTAAAGCTTCAAATGCCACTTTATTCTTCAATTCTTCTTTTACTCTTTCTTTAAATGAGGAGTGAAAAACTTTTGCATTGGGATCTTTTCTTTCATAGTCCATAAGTATAGTATGTATTCCTTCAGTATAATAGCTCTTTGGAGGATAAAAACTCTCAATCTGATATACAATAAATATATTTTTATTTCCATCAATTTGTGTTGATATAAGCTTTATATTTTCATTGTATATACTATTTTTATTGATTAATTTAATTATATCTTGACTTATATCATCTTCATCTCTTCCTAAGTCCGATTGTACTATATTTGCAGACTTTTTCATTCTCTCCAGATGTTCTTCGTAAAACAATGGCACTCCATCTATTACCCTAATCACTTCATATATAGGAGGACTTTTTATCTTTTCAAACATTTCAGCACCTTGGACTTGCTGAATTTCTCCATTGACAATAAAACTATCCCCTATTGCTTCTAGCTTCATGATAACTACCCCCTTATTTGTCTCCAAGTTCTTCTAAGTTTTTAATTATTATATCTTTTTTAATTCTATTCAATTTTATACTATTTTCTTTTAAAGCTTTTCTCATATCAATAATTGATATATTTGTCTTTTCAAGTGCATCTAATTGTTTTTTGTCTTCTCCTAGCTTTGTTCTGATTGCATTTATAATTTCTTCTAGGTCTCTTAACGTCTCAGTTGCTTTCACTATTTCACCTTTGAGACTAAATAAATATGCTCTATAAGTATAATACTTTAGTTTATTTACATCACCTATTATTTCATCTTTATACATTCCAAACAATGAATCTAAACTCTCCAAAGCTTGAGATGCAAAATCATAAACTTCCATAAGATTCTTAGACTCTATTGATTTAGTTAATTTGTTTAAACTATTTCTAAAGCCATCTGAATTTTGATCAGTCATTCCTTTTTTTGTACCTTCAACTTCATATGAATTCCAGTTTTCATGAATTTTTTCTATTTGCTTGTGAATATCTTTCCATTTCTCTTCTAATTTGATTTCTCTTTCTATCTGTATCTTAACTTCTTTATTCCCCTTTTGTTCTTCTTCTAAACCTTTTTCAGTATCATTGTTTTGAATTCCTTGCTGTTTTGAAGATTCTTCTTGTTTTGAAGCATTTTCTTCTCCTTCAGAAGAATCTTGTTCTTTTGAACTGTTTTGACTTTCTTTATTTTGTTTTTCATCCTCTTCTTTATCTTCATCCATTTCTTCTATATAGGTTTTATCTATTAGTTTTTCTATATCTTCGGTATCTTTTAAGACATTTGCTATTCCACTACTTACTTTTATTAAAGAATTAGGTGCTCTATCTTTTTTTTTAAATTCTTTGCCTCCATCTATTTTGTTTATGCATCCACTTAAGATAATCGGTATAGTTAATATATATATAAATAGTTTGTTTTTCATAAAATCACCTCTAGATTATTATCTCCAGAGGCAAAAATATTATTATAAAATTTATATTCATTACAGTATAGGAGACAACAATCTAGATACAGATTCTTTTATCTTCACTACTCTTCCTCTATTGTTATAAGCTGTAAGAGTTATTTCATTGCAATCCTTTAAATCATCTAGGAACTTATCTGTTAATTTTAAATTTATGTTTTCATCATAAATAAATGCATTTACTTCAAAATTCAACTTAAAACTTCTAATATCTAAGTTTGCAGTACCTACAGAAGATACAAAATCATCCATTAACACAACTTTCGAATGTAAAAATCCCTTTTCATATGAATAAAACTTTACTCCTGCATTTAATAATTCTCCTATATAACTCATACTTGCCCAATAAACGAAGGGATGGTCTGGCTTACATGGCACCATTACCCTTACATCCAAATCTGATAATGCAGCAAGCTTTAGAGCTTCAAAAATACTGTCATCTGGTATAAAATACGGGGTCTGAATATATACCTTTTCTTTGGCATTAGATATCATTTTTAAATATCCATCTTTTATGCTTGGCCATTTGGAGTCAGGCCCTGACGATACTATCTGTATTCCAGCATTTCCTTGACATTCGTCTTCTACAAGATAACTTTGACATATGGTTATTTCATTGCCTGTAGCAAATTTCCAATCTAGAGAAAACCTCCACTGCAGTGATGCTATAGAAGAGCCTCTTATCTTTATATGAGTATCTCTCCAATATCCAAATTTTTTAGAAAGTCCGATATACTCATCACCTATATTAAATCCTCCTATATATCCCTCTTGTCCATCTACTATACCTATCTTTCTATGATTTCTATAGTTTATCCTTAAACTTAGAAAAGGAACAAAGGGAGGGAAAAATACTGCTATCTCAGCTCCACTCATCTTTAACTGGTCTTTATACTCTTCTCTAAACTTTCTTCCTCCCATGCCATCAATTAGAACTTTAACTTCTACTCCTTGTTTAGCCTTTTCGCATAAAATATCTATAACTCTTTTCCCCAGTGCATCAGATTTGAAAATATAGTATTCTAAATGAATATAGTGTTTTGCTGCCTTAAGACTTTCTATCAATGCTTCAAACTTATCATTTCCATCGAAATATAAATCAATAGTATTATCTTGAGAGAAGAATGCTTCTGCACTTATTAGATGCATTCTGATAAGACCCTCATATCCTCTATAATTAGGATCTTTATATTTATACTTGTTTTTATCAATCAATTCTTCCTGCATAAGAACAATATCTTTAAAGCAATAATCCTCTTTTTCTTTGACTTTAAACATTCTTTTTTTACTTAAATCCTGTCCTATAAAGAGATATAAGATAAACCCAATTCCAGGTAAAAATGTCAAGGCCATTAGCCAAAGCCATGTAGAAGTAGGATTTCTTCTTTCAAAGAATACCAGAAGAATTGCAAACCCAATATTTATCCATATTAGATTTCTAAATATCCACATATAAGTCGAAACGAAAGTTTCCATACAATCACCTACAAGTTATTTTTTTGACTTGTATCTCTTACCACTATCTAATATCTTCTTTCTTATTCTAAAACTTTGTGGAGTTACTTCGATTAATTCATCACCTTCTATAAATTCTAATGCTTCTTCTAGAGACATTATATTGGGAGGTGATAATTTAAGTGAATCATCTGCACCTGAAGATCTAACATTAGATTGTTGTTTTTTTCTACATACATTTACATCTATATCCAATCCCTTAGGATTAGATCCTACTATCATTCCTGTATAAACTTGAACTCCAGCGCCTAAAAATAATATGCCTCTCTCTTGTGCTGAATATAAACCGTAAGCTGTTGTTTCACCAGTTTCAAAGGAAATAATTGATCCTACCTTTCTCTTAGGTATCTCGCCTTTATAGGGCTCATATCCCTCAAATTGCGAGTTTAGTATCCCATTACCTTTAGTATCTGTCATAAACTCTTGTCTGTAGCCTATAAGACCTCTGGCAGGTATTAAAAACTGAACCCTTGCATATCCACCTGTTGCTTCAGACATACTCACTAGCTCACCTTTACGCTTTCCTAGTTTTTCTATTATTGCACCCATAAATTCATTGGAAACATCTATGGTTACTCTTTCTATTGGCTCCATTTTCTTGCCATCTATTTCTTTGAATAAAACTTCTGGTTTAGATACTTGGAATTCAAAGTCTTCTCTTCTCATGTTTTCTATAAGAACTGAAAGATGTAGTTCACCTCTACCTGAAACCTTAAAGGCGTCTGTTGCTTCTGTATCCTCAACTCTAAGACTCACATCTGTTTGAAGTTCTTTATATAGTCTATTTCTTATTTGTCTAGAAGTTACATACTTTCCTTCTCTTCCTGCAAATGGACTGTTGTTTACTGAAAAAGTCATGGCAATAGTAGGTTCAGATATTTGAACAAAATCAAGTCCTTGTGGACTATCAATGTCACATATTGTATCTCCTATATTTATGCCTTCTACTCCAGTTATTGCTATTATACTACCTACAGTTGATTCTTCTACTTCTACCCTATTCAGTCCTTCAAATTCAAATACTTTGTTTATTTTTACCTTATCCTTTTTTGTTTCATCTAGCACATTTAATATCAGTGCTTCTTGATTTGTCCTTATAGTTCCTCTTTCAACTTTGCCTATACCTATTCTTCCTACATAATCATTGTAGTCTATAGTAGATATAAGAACTTGAAGTGGCTCTTCCATATCACCTTCAGGTGCTGGAGTGTTTTCTATGATAGTTTCAAACAATGGTATCATATTATCTCCAGCTACATCTAAATCAGTAGATGCTACCCCAGCTTTTGCAGATGCATATACAAATGGGCTCTCAAGATAATCTTCACTTGCCCCAAGTTCTATAAATAGGTCTAATACCTCATCTATTACATCATATGGTCTAGCTTCTGGTCTATCTATTTTATTTATACATACTATTACAGGCAAATCAAGTTCAAATGCCTTTTTGAGTACAAATTTAGTCTGTGGCATAGGTCCTTCAAATGCATCTACTACCAGTACTACACCATTTACCATCTTTAGAACACGCTCTACCTCTCCACCAAAGTCAGCATGTCCTGGTGTATCTATTATATTTATTTTAATGTCTTTGTAGTTTATCGCTGTATTTTTTGAAAGTATAGTTATTCCTCTTTCTTTTTCTATGTCATTAGAATCCATTATTCTATCAGCTACTACCTGATTCTCTCTAAATACTCCTGATTGCTTGAGTAGAGTATCTACTAATGTTGTTTTTCCGTGATCGACGTGAGCTATTATAGCCACATTTCTTATATCTTGTCTTTTGCTTTTCATAAAACAAATCCTTTCCTATTTAACATTCTCATACATCCTTAACAGACTTATTCTATCACAATTCTTTCTTAAAGCAAATAAAAAAATTGATTACACTCCTATTGTGCACCAATTTTTTTATTTAATGCCATATATACTGATTGTGATAAGTGTAAATCTAAAGCTTAGTTTATATGATATATGATTATCTAAACAGATAGTTATATATCATATTAGCTGCATCTTCCCTTGTTAATCTGTACTCTGGATTGATCTTCTTTGAACTATCTCCGCTAATTATATTTAGTCCATATGCAAGGTTTATATATCCTTTTGTGTTTTCTTTGATATCCACTTGGTCTAAGAATATATCATTATATATTCCTTCAAGTTCCGCAACTTCTCGTAAATTTAATATTCTAATTATATACTTTACACCTTCCATTTTAGTTACTATGCTATCTGGTGATTTTTCACTTTCTTCCATATATCCTGCTTTAATAAAATAATCGTATATATCGTCTTCACTTGCTTCACCTATATTATATTGATGTGTTGCTTTCCATAAAAGAAGTATATACTCTCTTTGTCTTATTTTATCTTTTGGTAGAAAGCTTTCTCCTTTAAATCCAATACCGTATTCTGCCAACTTCTTTATTTTATCTTTTGCATAAGACTTTTCTATATCATTATATTTAATAGGTTTAATTTCAATATATGGCTTGCCCGAATAATCTAATATCTCTCCCGTTATACCATCTATATTCACTAATCTTTCTGGATTTACAGAATAAACAAGTTTCATTATCATATTTTTACTAGCCTGTATTTCTAAATTAGGACTAATTCCAGGCATTTTTATATACATTAATTCTATTCCTATATCTTCCCAAAGTATATCATATGCACTCTCAATTGAAATCATACCTTCATTAGATGGGAATTCACCTTTATACCAATTCATAGAATATGATATTATCTCTCCACTAACTGCATCTACTCTTATGAGTATAGTATCATCTTCAACATATATTCCATTTTCTCTTCGCATAAATTCAAAATCATATATTTTAGGTTCAACATTTGCTTGTGCATAATAATCGATACCTTCCATCAACTCTATTTTATCGTTTATCCCTGGATTTTGTTTATCTAAATAGTCCTCAGTAATTTTCAGTGCTTCATCTTTATTTACAGTGTTTCTATCATTGTCATTATGATTTACAGTTTTATAAAAACTTAATAACTCTCCATTTTTTGCGTCTATCTCAACGCTTATATAAGATTTATAATTATCCTTTTCATTAGCCAGATTTATAAAATACATATCCCAAATGTAATCCTTGGAATTTTTATAATTTGGATATAGATTTTGATTTTGTAGTTTGTAATTATCTTCTAGCCCCAGTATATGTCTTGCTTTTTCTTCTGCCTTTTCTCCATTTATTATATTTTTAAGTTGATCTATAGATTCCTGTTCCTTTGGAGTAATTCGCCCTGCTGAAACTCCTTTTTCGTCTATTTGATTGTCGAAATAAGTTCTATATTGATTTATATTTATCTTTTCTCCAGTAAACGCATCTATCCCATTGTTGCTATCTAAAATTCTATATGCAATATAATATTTATTTTCATCATTATCTCCTATGTCTCCATAGTATTGATTTTTAGTTCTATATACTGGCTTTAATCCAACCTTTTCTTTAAATAATTCTTTTGCTTTATTTTGTTTTATAATATTATTTGGAGAGGGAAAATCTATATCTCTATCCCAATTGACAAAATAACCTGTAACTTCACCTGTATATTTGTTTACATCTATTTTTATATTGTTTTCTCTGTATTCTATTTCATTTACATATCTTACATATTGAAAATCATAATTTTCGTAATTTAAATTATCGAGATTTTTATCGTCAATCAATTTTATTGATTTTATATCTGAAGATATTTTCTTTATAAACTTCATAGCTATATCTTCTGCTTGTTCTTTGGAGTATTTAGGTAATTTATTTTCTCCTTTAAAATCATTAGAGTAGCTATAGAACGATATAACATTCCCATCTATATCCATTATAACATTTATACTTTTCAACTCTTCCTTAGTGTCTCTCCATTCCAAATTAAAACTAGTATTTCCATCATATGAGTCAATACTTGAATTGAATTTATCATATCCATCTGAAATATCGAAAAGTTCTTTAGCCTTTAATATAACTTGTTCCAACTTTTCATCATATTTCCTTTCTCCATAAGAAACCCATGGAATTATACTAGTTAAAATCATTATAAATGCTAATGATACTATTCCTTTTCTCATGTCTTTTCCCCCTCTTTATTCTCTTAATAAAGTTGTTTTACTGCTACTACCTTATTCTTTTGTATATAGAGCTCATCAGATAGCCCATCTACTATAACTAATCCTCTACCACACGTCTTTAAGCTTTTTGGATCATAAGACATAAAATCATAATTTACACCTTTTCCTTCATCTTCTACTTGTATTTTTAACTTTTCATCTTTTATTTCTAACAAAAGTTTTATACATTTTGAATTAATACAGTTGTTCCCATGAATTACCCCATTTACTATAAGTTCGTTTAAAATAAGTTTTATATCAAACATAGTGTCTTCATCTTCCACTATAGTGTTTATTTTATTTAATATTTCATCTACAAGTTTTTTTATTATTTCTAAATCCGAATGAATTATTGCCTTATATCTAAAATCCAATATAATCACACCCATCTAAAATATTATGATTCAATTTTATTTTACCCATTTTAATACTTCTTAACCTATTTTGTAAAATATTAAACAAGATTTATATTTTGAATTAAAACTTTAATTTGTATTTATGTTTACCTAATGTTTAACTGGGTATTATATTTATGATTATGAAATGAAAGGAGAATGTGTAAATGGATAGATGGGTATGTGATCCTTGTGGATATGTGTACGATCCAGCTGAAGGAGATCCAGATAATGGAGTAGATCCTGGAACATCTTTTGAAGCTCTACCAGAAGATTGGGTTTGCCCAGTTTGTGGAGCAGATAAAAGTCAATTTTCAAAAGAATAGTTATACTTAAATGACCAGTAGCTAAGCTACTGGTCATTATTTGTATCATTTAATATTTGTTTAAATACTCCCCAGACTTCATCTTTATTAGTCTTTTTTTCAGAGGAATAAGGTATTATTAAGTTTGAATCTTTTATTTCTAATTTATTTTTTACTATTTTTATATGTTTTGCATAATTCCCTTTGGATATCTTGTCTGCTTTAGTAGCTAGCACTATTCCAGTATATCCAAAAGACTTAATCCAATTGTACATGATTACATCTTGTGCTGTAGGTTCATGTCTAATATCTACAATTAGTATTACTTCTCTTAAATTTTCTCTAGTTACTAGGAATTTTTCAATTATTTCTCCCCATTTTTTTCTTTCAGTTTTAGATACTTGTGCATATCCATATCCTGGTAGATCTACAAATCTAAAGCTATCATTTATTATATAGAAATTAATCGTCCTTGTTTTTCCAGGTTTCCCCGATGTTCTAGCTAGATTTGTTCTGTTTATCATGGAATTAATAAATGATGATTTTCCTACATTTGATCTTCCTGCAAAAGCTATTTCCGGAAGATCATCCTGAGGATACTGTTTGGGTGCTACTGCAATTGCATGCAAATCAGATTTATTTATCTTCATCTTCGAGTATCCTTTCTTTTAAAGCATTTTCTAAAACATCTTCCATTGATTTAGCTAATATAAACTCCATCTTCTTCTTTATCTTATCTGGAATATCATCTAAATCTTTTTTGTTATCCATTGGAATAAGCACTTTTTTTATTCCCATTCTATTAGCTGCTAATATCTTCTCTTTTACGCCACCTACAGGAAGCACTCTGCCTCTTAGTGTTATTTCTCCTGTCATAGCTAGGTCTCTTCTAATAGGGCGATTTGTCAAGTCAGATATAACTGCAGTAGCTATTGTAATTCCTGCAGATGGACCATCTTTGGGTATAGCTCCTTCTGGTACATGTATGTGAATGTCTTTATCTTTATGAAAATCCGATTTGATTCCTAGTATTTTAGAATTTGCCCTGATATAGCTAATACCTGCCATTGCAGATTCTTTCATTACATCTCCTAGTTTTCCAGTTAATTGAATTTTACCTGTACCTTGCATAGTATTTACCTCTATGGAAAGGGTTTCCCCTCCTACTGCAGTCCACGCAAGTCCATTTGCAACTCCTATCTGGTCATTATCCTCTATAGTATCAAATCTATATTTGATACCTCCCAAATAATTTGAAAGATTAGCTCTATTTACCCTTACTATTTCTATATTTTCTTCTACTATTCTCTTTGCAGCTTTTCTACATATGTTTGCTATATATCTCTCTAGATTTCTTACTCCCGCTTCTCTTGTATAGCTGCTTATTATAGTCTTTATTGTAGGTTCAGAAATTTGCAAGCTTTCTTCATTTAAACCATGATCTTTTAATTGTTTTGGTAAAAGATATTTAATTGCTATTTGAAGCTTTTCCTCTTCTGTATATCCACTAATCCTTATTACTTCCATCCTATCTAAAAGTGGTGCTGGTATAGTGGATGTAGTATTTGCTGTAGTTAAAAATAATACCTTTGAAAGATCAAATGGTACATCTAAATAATGATCTGTAAATGTTGAATTTTGTGCAGGATCTAAGACTTCTAAAAGTGCAGATGCAGGATCTCCTCTATAATCACTAGCTAGTTTATCTATCTCATCAAATAAAAAAACTGGGTTTTTAGATTTTGCTTTTTTTATTTGATTGATTATACTGCCTGGCATGGACCCTATATAAGTTCTCCTATGCCCTCTTATCTCTGCTTCATCTCTTACTCCACCTAGAGACATTCTAACAAATTTTCTATTTAGCGATCTAGCTATTGATTTAGCAACTGATGTTTTCCCTACTCCTGGTGGCCCTACAAGACATATAATAGGTCCCTTCATGCTATTAGTAAGCTTTCTTATGGCAATAAATTCAAGAACTCTCTCTTTGACATCCTCAAGTCCATAATGATCTTCATCCAATATTTCCCTTGATCTTTTTATATCTATTTTTTCTTTTGTTTCTTTGTTCCAAGGAAGGTCAATTATCCAATCAATATATGTTCTAATAACACCCGTTTCTGGAGAATGTGGGGACATTTTTTGAAGTCTATCTATTTCTTTCATAACTTTCTCTTTCACTTCTTTTGGAAGTTTAATCTTGGCAATTTTCTCTTCATATTCTTCAGCCTCTGCTATTGAATCCTCATCTTGTCCAAGTTCTTTTTGAATAGCTTTCAATTGTTCTTTTAAATAATATTCTTTTTGAACTTTATTTATCTGTTTTTTAACTCTTTGACTTATTTTATCCTCAATTTTCAAGACCTCTATCTCTTCACTGAGTATTACATGAAGAACTTCAAGCCTTTCGTATAAATCAAAACTTTCAAGAATTTTTTGATTGTCTTCTATCTTTAAGTATATATAAGATGAAATAACATCTACAAGACTTCCTGGGTCTTCAACATCTGATATACTTACAAGTATTTCAGGTGTTATTTTATCATTATATGAAATATATTCTTCAAAGTCGCTTATAACAAGCCTCATTGCAGCTTCTAAGTTTATATCTTCTTTATCTATATCATCGTATATGAGTTCTTCTATATCTGCTATAAAAAATGGTTCGTCTTGAACTAGTTTTTTTATTTTTCCTCTATTGATTCCTTCTACTAAAACTCTTATATTGCCCCCTGGAAGTTTTAACATTTGCTTTACCTTTGCAATAGTACCCACCTGGTAGATATCATCTAATTCGGGTTCATTTACCTTTGCATCCTTTTGAGTACACAGCATTATACTAGAATCATCTAGCATAGCTTTATCTAATGCGCTTATAGATTTTTCTCTTCCCACATCAAAGTGTATGACCATATTAGGAAAAAGGGACATCCCTCTTAGTGGTATAAGCGGCAGCGTCTTTTCTTCTATATTATAATATTTCACAATTCTCCTCCTAACAACATTCTACATCATCTAAAAAGAAAGACTCACCAATGTGAGCCTTTAGGATGCAGATTCTTCTTTGTCTGTTTTCTTTGACCTACTTTTTTTATTCTTATCTGAAATAACTAAAGTAGGCTCTACTTTATTCTTTACCATTTCTTTTGTAATGATACATCTTTCTACATCATCTCTAGATGGGATTTCATACATTATATCAAGCATAGTCTCTTCTATAATTCCTCTAAGTCCTCTTGCACCGGTCTTTCTTTCAATTGCTTTTTTAGCTATTATCTGAAGAGCTTCATCTTCAAATTCAAGAGTTACTCCATCCATATTGAATAATTCTTTATACTGTTTGAGCAGAGCGTTCTTAGGCTCTGAAAGAATCCTAACTAATGCCTCTTCGTCTAATTCTTCCAATGTCACCATAACAGGAAGTCTACCTACAAATTCTGGTATCAGTCCAAATTTAAGAAGATCTTCTGGCTGTAGTTCTTGGAATAATTTCCCTACTTTAATTTCCTTGTTAGAAGACACTTCTGCTCCAAATCCCATGAACTTCTTGCCTATTCTATTTTCAATTATCTTTTCTAGACCATCAAATGCACCACCAACTATAAAAAGTATATTGGTAGTATCTACTTGAATAAATTCTTGATGAGGATGTTTTCTTCCACCTTGTGGCGGAACATTTGCAACTGTTCCCTCTAGTATCTTAAGAAGTGCTTGCTGAACACCTTCGCCGCTTACATCTCTAGTGATTGATGGATTTTCTGTTTTTCTAGCTACCTTGTCAATTTCATCTATATATATAATCCCTTTTTCTGCTCTTTCTATATCATAGTCTGCAGCTTGGATTAATTTTAATATTATATTCTCGACATCTTCACCTACATATCCTGCCTCTGTAAGGGAAGTAGCATCTGCTATTGCAAAAGGAACATCTAGTATTCTTGCAAGAGTTTGAGCAAGTAATGTCTTTCCCGAACCTGTAGGCCCAAGCATCAATATATTACTCTTTTGAAGTTCTATATCATTGTGTTTACTTGGTTTCTTGTTTATTCTCTTGTAGTGATTGTATACTGCTACAGCTAAAGCTCTCTTTGCTCTTTCTTGTTTTATTACATAGTTGTCTAGAGTTTCGTTGATAGTTACAGGTTTAGGTAAATCCTGTAATTCATAGTCAAAATTATCTACAAATTCCTCTTCCACTATCTCTTGACACAGTTCTATACATTCATTACATATATAAACATTTGGTCCAGCGATAAGCCTTCTTACCTGTTCCTGTGGCTTTCCACAAAAAGAGCAACGCAATTGTCTTTCATCATATTTGGCCACGGTTACACCTCACTTCTTTATTTTTTCTCTTCATTTTTTTGCTTTAATAACTTCATCTATTATACCATATTCTTTAGCCTGTTCAGCAGTCATATAGTAATCTCTATCTGTATCCTTTGATATCTTCTCAAGTGGCTGACCTGTTCTTTCAGCTAAGATTTTATTTATTAGTTCTCTTGTTTTTAAAATCTTTTCAGCATGAATTCTTATATCTTCTGCCTGACCTTGAGCTCCTCCTAGAGGCTGGTGTATCATGATGTCAGCGTTTGGAAGTGCAAATCTCTTACCTTTTTCACCTGCAGCAAGTAAAAATGCTCCCATGCTAGCCGCTCTTCCTATACATATAGTAGATACATCTGGTTTTATATATTGCATGGTATCATATATTGCAAATCCTGCACTTACTGAACCACCTGGGCTATTTATATATATCTGAATATCTTTATCTGGGTCTTCTGCTTCAAGAAATAAAAGCTGCGCTACAAGTAAATCTGCACTTACATCAGTTACTTCTTGCCCTAAGAATATTATTCTTTCTTTTAAAAGCCTTGAGTAAATATCATAGGATCTTTCTCCTCTATTGGTCTGTTCAACAACCATAGGTACTAGAGTCATGTAATCCCTCCTAATTATTTTTATTTAAATTTAACATTTTCTAGCAATAATTCAATTACTTTTTGATTTTTAATGGCAGTATCCAAGAAGCTTAAGTCTCTTTTTTTCATATCCTTGATAAATTTCTCTTTATTATCTTGTTTATATGAATCAGCCATTTCTTCTAATTTACTATCTATGTCTTCATCTGTTGCTTGTATTCCCTCTTTGCTTGCAATAGCTTCAAGAACTAAATCTCCTCTTACTCTTTTTTCTGCCATAGGTCTTAACTGATTTTTTAAATCTTCTTCATTTGAACCAGTCATTTGTAAATACTGTTCAAGATTAATTCCTTGTGCTCTCATATTGTAGTCAAATTCTCCAAGTTCAGTCTCAAGTTGGCTTTCGATCATAACTTCTGGTATATCTACCTTTGCAGATTCTACTACTGCATCTATTACATTGTTTTCATTTTCTGACTTTTCTTTAGAACTATATTCTTCTTCAAGTTTTTCTCTAATGCTCGCTTTATATTCTTCTAAAGTATCAAATTCACTTACATCTTTGGCAAATTCATCATCTAATTCTGGAAGCTCTTTTTCTTTTATTTCATTTATAATTACTTTAAAAGTAGCTTCTTTACCTTTAAGACTTTCTTCATGATATTCTTCTGGGAATGTAACTACTACATTTACTTCTTCATCCTTATTTTTACCCACTAATTGATCTTCAAAACCTGGAATAAATTTATTTGAACCTATTTCAAGTTCTTGACCTTCAGCTTTTCCACCTTCAAAAGCTTCACCGTCAACAAAACCTTCAAAGTCAATAGTAAGGAGATCTCCCTCTTCTACTGCCCTATCTCCTGCATCTGTTATTCTTGCATTCATTTCTTGAACTGTTTTTAATTCTTCTGTTACTATTTCTTCTGTTACATTGTACTCAATCTTTTCTACTTCTATACCTTTGTATTCTGAAAGTTCAACCTCAGGTTTAACTGTTACATCTATTTTAACCACCACTGGTTTTCCCTTTTCTATTTCTTCAATGTCCACATTTGGTTGCTCTACAGGATGCAAAGATAATTCTTCCACTGCATTATTATATGCTTCTGGAAGTACTATGTTTATTGCATCTTCATAAAACATTTCTACCCCATAATTTATTTCTATTATCTTTCTAGGAACCTTGCCTTTTCTAAATCCAGGAATGTTAAATTTACCCCTGTTTTTCAGATATGCCTTCTGAACTGCTTTTTCAAATTCTTCCTCTGGTATCTCTATTATAAAATCTACATTGTTACCTTCTTTTTTCCCTAATATTGCCTTCATATAAGACTTCCTCCTCAAACTATATATTTATCCTTTTTTTCAACTATTTCATTATATCATAAGATTATAACATAACAAATAATATTATCCAATCTTTATAATGAAATTTAAAAACATAGTAAAAAACCAATGGTTAAATTCCACTGGTTTGTCTTTGGTGCGGGAAAGAGGACTTGAACCCCCACGTCAATGACACTAGATCCTAAGTCTAGCGCGTCTGCCAATTCCGCCACTCCCGCATAAATAAATTGATTACTTTATTAGTATAACATCTTTAGCGGGGATGTCAATACTTTTTTAAAAAACCAAGATTATTCCTCCATCATTTGCATAGGCAGTGCTTAATGCACCTGTTTTAACAAGGATTATATCTTTGAAATTATATAATCTTTCAATTTCATTTTTAAGATTTTCTGCCTTTTCCAGTGCATTCACATGGGCTATTCCAAGTATCTTTTCTTCCAACTTTTCTCCACTCTCTCCTATTATCTGAACTAATCTCTTAAATGCCTTTTTTGTGCCTCTATTATTTTCTATAAGTTTTATATTCCCATCTCCATCATCACCCATAATAGGTTTTAGATTTAAAACATTTGCTATCAAACCTTTAGTCTTAGATATCCTGCCATTTTTTATTAGATTGTCCAAGCTTTCCAATATAAAAAACGTATGCATCTCACTGATATACTCTTCAACCTTTTCAACTATATCTAAACTTTCTAAATTCTTATCTATAAGTTCTTGAATCTTGATCGCAACCAAAGTTTCGCCCACACTTGCTGATTTAGAATCGAATACATAAATAAATTTTTCAGGGTATTTTTCTTGGATCATATCTTTTGCAAGAAATGCAGAGTTATAAGTTCCACTTAATTTACTAGATATAGTTACTGTGAATATATTTTCCACATCTTTATACCTAATAGCAAAATCGCCTGGCGATGGACATGATGTCTTGACAGGATTTGGACTCTTTTTCATAGCATCTATTAACTTATCTATGTTTACATCTTTGTCATCTGTAAATTTATCTTCATCTACATCCACTCTAAATGGAACAAGACTTATATCCATTTTTTCTTTTAAATTGTCATTTAAATCGCAGCTACTGTCTGCTACAATCTTATATTCCATCATTTCACCCAACATAGTGAAGTAATTCACTACCCTTTCTATTTTGTTTAACTCAACTTTTCCTCTATAAAGCTTGCTAAATCCTTAGCTATCTTGTCTATTCCATTATCTTCCTTTGCTTCTATCATCACTCTAACAAGAGGTTCTGTCCCAGATGGTCTAATTAAAACCCTACCTTCACCATGAAATATATCCTCTACCTTTCTTATCTCTTCCATTATATCTCTATTGTCTTCATAAGTATATTTAAGTCCATTTGAAACTTTGGCATTTACAAGTACTTGTGGATAATTAGTCATCAAATTATTTAAACACGACATTGACTTTCCAGTAGTTTTCATTACTTCTAAAAGATGTAATGCTGTTGCTAGACCGTCACCAGTTGTATTGTAATCTAAGAATATTATATGTCCTGATTGTTCTCCACCTAGTGTATAGCCTGATTTTATCATTTCCTCTAATATATATCTATCGCCTACTTTGGTTTTCTTTATTTCCATTCCATTTTCTTTTAAATACATATCTAGACCCATATTGGTCATTACAGTACCTACTATGGTATTGTTTTTAAGTTTCCCTTGTCTATAAAGTTGTGTACCACATATTGCAAGTATATGATCTCCATCTAATACTCTCCCTTTTTCATCTACTGCAATTATCCTATCTGCATCTCCATCAAAAGAAAGGCCTATATCTGCTTTTTCACTTAATACTAATTGTTCTATCATATGAGGATTTGTCGAACCACAATTGTCATTTATATTCATTCCATCAGGACTTGTATTGATAGCCACTACTTGTCCGCCAAGTCTTTTAATAGTCTCAGGACCAATGATTGACAATGCACCGTGGCCACAATCCATAGCTAGCTTAAGCCCCGTTAAATCAACTCCTATAGTTTTTATTAAATAATTTATGTAATCCTCTTGTCCATTTTCACATATATTAAGACTTCCTATATCACCACCTATAGGTCTAGTTGGAATTTCTTTTTTATTTAATATTATATCTTCAATTTCAGCTTCTACATCATCTTGGAGCTTTAAACCGCAATGATTAAAAAACTTTATTCCATTATACTCTCCTGGATTATGTGATGCCGATATAACTATACCGGCTAAAGCCTTATATTCTCTAGTTAAATAGGCTACTGCCGGAGTAGGTATCACCCCAAGACTTAATACATCTATACCCATAGATAATAATCCGGCTGTAATAGCGGCTTCTAGCATAGGTCCAGAGGCTCTTGTATCCCTTCCTATAAGCACCTTTCCTTTTTTCCCTTTAGCTAATATATATGCACCTGCTCTTCCTACTTGATAGGCAAGTTCAGGAGTGAGTTCCTCATTTGCAACTCCCCTTATTCCATCAGTACCAAATAACTTCGCCATAAAATCACTATCCTTCCATAATGTTCAAGAAACAATTCTCATCTTAGTTATTTAAGTTACTACAAGAATTTTTCTTTTATAATTTTGATTAAATCTTCTTTATTATTTTTTTCTGGCTCCTCAAGTACCTTTTCAAATAAATAATCTAATATTTCTCCTATTATCTTGCCTTGAGGATAACCTAATTTTATCACATCTTGACCGTTTATGGCCAATTGATTTTTATCATATGCCTGACTTTGAGATAAAATTTCATTTATTTTGATCCTTCTTTGGAGTAAATCATCTATATTTGAGTCCCCATTTGAACAAAGTCTATCAGCTTCTTGTAATTCTAATAATATAAATATATCTTCTTCTCCAATTTTTGATAACAACCTTTTCAGTCCTTTTTCCTTAAATCCATCGTGGGCAGTCATATGTTTTTCTATCAATATTGAAGTCTTTTTAATTATTTTATTTGAAGTTTTTAACCTTAAAAGAATATCCCAAGCTATCTTAGCACCTACTAAATTATGCCCATAAAAATGCCCTACTCCATCTTCATCACGAGTAAATGTATAAGGCTTTCCTATATCATGGAATAGTGCTGCAAGCCTTAAATGAATTATAGGGCTTACCTTGTCTACTACGCATAATGAATGTTCAAATACATCTTTATCATGATGAGGATTGTGTTGATTAAATCCTATAGAATTTGTAAGCTCTGGAAGTATTATATATAGTATCTCTAATTCCTTTAATAGTCTTATGCCATAAGATGGTTTCTCTGAAAGTAGGATTTTAAATAATTCTCCACATATTCTCTCACCACTTATATTTAACAGGCTCTTCCCATATAATTTGCATCCCTTCTTAGTAGATTCATCTATTGAAAATTGTAATTGAGTTGCAAATCTAATAGCCCTGAGTATCCTCAGATAATCCTCTGAAAATCTATCTTTTGCATTTCCTACTGTCCTTATAGTTTTTCTTTCTATATCACCTATTCCTCCAAAATAATCTATAAGACCCCTGTCTTTGTTATATGCCATGGCATTAATAGTAAAATCCCTTCTAGAAAGATCTTCCTTTAATTCATCCGAAAAAAATACTTCTTTAGGCCTTCTTCCATCTAGATATTCTCCATCTGTCCTAAATGTAGTTACTTCTACAAAACCTTCTTCTTGAACCACTACTACAGTTCCAAATCTCTTACCCACATTTAAGGTTCTATAATCAACAAACACTCTTTCTATATCGTCAGGAAGTGCATCTGTATTTATGTCATAATCTGAAGGAAGCTTACCCATTGACATATCCCTTACAGCCCCTCCTACTATAAATGCATCATACCCATTTTCATGAAGGGTGTCTAAAATATTTTCTACATATTCTGGTATATTGAATTTCATCTTATCACTCCATTAACTTATATGTTTTTAGTATACCATATTATACTTTTATAAATGTTTAATTATATAAGAAAAATTGAAAAACTTTATAAATTTTTATACATACATATGAAAATGTCTTCACCTAAATTAAAGGTGAAGACATTTTATAGCTACTTAATTATTTAAATATGTGACATGCTGAAAAATGACCCGGTTTTACTTCTTCTAGTGGTGGTTCTACTTCAAAACATATCTTTTCTGCATAAGGACATCTATTTGAAAATCTACAGTTTAATTCTGGATTGATTGGTGAAGTTATCTCACCTTTTAATATAATCTTTTCGTGTGTCTTTTTAAGTGTTGGTCTTGGTATTGCTGATAGTAATGCTTTTGTATATGGATGTATTGGACCATCAAATAGATCCTCTGAAGGAGCCTTTTCTACTATCTTACCCAAATACATTACTGCTATCTCATCAGAAAAATGATTGACTACTGATAAATCATGAGTTATAAAAAGATAGGTAAGTCCCAATTTATCTTGTAAATTTTTCATTAGATTGAGTATCTGTGCCTGAATAGAAACATCTAGTGCCGATACTGGCTCATCACATACAATAAACTTGGTATCAAGGGACAAGGCCCTTGCTATACCTATTCTTTGCCTTCTACCTCCATCTAGCTCATGAGGATATGTATTGATCAACCTTTCAGAAAGACCTACTAGTTCCATTAGCTCAAGTACTCTTTCAAATCTCTTGGCTTTGTTTGTAATTAATTTATTTTTTTTGATAGGTTCTTCTATGATTTGGCTTACTGTCATTCTTGGATTTAGTGAAGCATAAGGATCTTGAAAAATTATTTGAAGTTCTTTTCTAAGCTTTCTCATATCATTGTTACTTAGATCCATAATATTTACACCATTATATATTACTTGGCCAGAAGTTGCTTCAAGAAGCCTTATCATTACTCTTCCTATTGTAGATTTTCCGCAACCCGATTCTCCTACTAGACCCAGAGTTGTACCCTTTTCTATTTTAAAACTTACATCATCTACTGCATGCAGTAGTCCCTTTGGAGTTTCAAAATATTTTTTTAAGTTTTTGGTTTCTAATAATATTTCTGACATTTTTTAGCACCTCTAATCTTTCTTATGCATAGATTTTAAATCAAAATCTTTATTGTCGCTATAAAGATGACATTCCACAAAATGCTTTTCATTAAAATAAATCTTTTCAGGTTCAACTGTTTTACATACATCCATTACATAATTACATCTATCACAAAAACTACAGCCTTCTGGCAAACTATAAGGATCTGACATTAGACCCTTAATAGGCTTTAGCATTGATTGTCTATCATCTATATTTGGAATTGAATTAAATAAACCTTCTGTATAGGGATGTTTTAAATCTTCAAATATATCTTCTAAATTTCCCTGTTCAATTATTCTTCCTGCATACATAATAGCTACATCATTACAGACTTCAGCTACAATTCCTAAGTCATGTGTAATCATAAGCATAGACATATTTAATTCTTTTTTTAACCTTTTCATGAGTTCAAGCACCTGAGCTTGTATAGTAACATCTAATGCAGTAGTTGGTTCATCTGCAATTAAAAGCTTGGGATTACATGCTAATGCTATTGCTATAACTACCCTTTGTTTCATCCCACCAGAGAATTGATGAGGATATTCCATCATTCTTTCTTCAGCAATGCCAACTATCTTAAGCATTTCCCTTGCTTTTTCCATAGCTTGTTTTTTATTTACATTTTGATGTATTACTATTCCCTCTGCAATCTGTTCGCCTACGGTGATGATTGGATTGAGAGCTGTCATAGGATCTTGGAATATCATTGAAGCAATTGAACCTCTAATTTTTTCAAGTTCTCGTTCTTTGGTATTTAAAATATCAATACCATCTAAATTAATAGAACCTCTAATGGTTTTTCCAACTGCTTCTGGAACAAGTTTTAAAATGGAAAGTCCCATAGTTGTCTTACCTGCTCCTGTTTCTCCTACTACGCCTAAAGTCTGACCTCTTTTAAGTAATAAATCTATTCCATTTAACGCCTTTGCTACTCCATCCTCTGTTTCATAGTGAACAACTAAGTCTTTTATTTCTAATACATTATCTTCCAAATCATTACCTCCCATTATTTAAGTCTAGGGTCAAGTGCATCTCTTAGTCCATCACCAAGTAAATTTAGAGATAAAATCGTAATCATAATAGCAAGTCCTGGGTAAAGTACTACATGTACATAATCTCTAATAAATGCTCTGCCGCCCGATAACATACTGCCCCACTCTGGTCTAGGTGGCTGTATTCCAAGACCTATAAAACTAAGTCCAGCTGTTGCCATAATAGCCCCTGCTACTTTTAATGTAGCCAATACTATTATAGGTGCCAAACAGTTTGGCAGTACATGCTGAAAAATTATCTCATAATCCTTTGCACCTATTGCCTTTGCAGCTTCTATATATTCTTGATCTTTGACACCAAGTACACTAGCTCTTACTACCCTTGCAAATCCAGGGATATTTGAAATTCCAACTGATATCATTAAGTTTGTAAGTCCTGGACCGAGAGCTGATACAATAGTGATAGATAGGAGTATTGATGGAATAGCAAGAAGTACATCTAACACCCTCATGATAGCATTATCCAGCTTGCCCCCATAATATCCTGCAATAGAACCAAGTATTCCTCCTATCGATAATGCAATACCAACTGAAATTACACCTACAAATAGCGATGTTCTCGTACCATGTACTATCCTTGCAAATATAT
Organism: uncultured Tissierellaceae bacterium; assembly: GCA_964428475.1. GTDB lineage: Bacteria > Bacillota > Clostridia > Tissierellales > Tissierellaceae > JARICQ01. The sequence goes on along the minus strand of CAYRYO010000002.1, from coordinate 17,618 downwards.
CTCTACCATATTCATCTGTTCCAAACCAATGGTCTTTACTAGGCCCTTTAAGTCTTTCTACTACATTTATCTTGATTACTTCTGTATTATAATCTGCTATTAAATCGGCAAATATTGCCGTAAGTATAAGTATGGTAAGTATAATGAGCCCAAACATAGCAAGTTTGTTTCTCTTTAATCTCATCCATACATCTGCCATTTGACTTCTTTTTTTATATTTACTTTTAATTTTTTGCAAATTTTCTTTATTAGTCATTTCCATGAAAAACACCCGCCTTACTCATAATTTGCCTTAATTCTTGGATCTATATATGCATATAAAATATCAATGATTAAGTTTACTATACTAAAGCCTACAGAAAATATAATTATACATCCAAGTACCATAGGTATATCTTTTCTATTTATAGAATCTACCATAAGCCTTCCTATTCCTGGCCATGAAAATACCGTTTCTGTTAGTATTGCTCCCCCAAGCAAGTTTCCAAATTCTATTCCAATTATGGTAATGGTTGGGATAAGTGCATTTTTAAGAGCATGCCTTATTATTATTGGTTTTTTTCCAACGCCTTTAGCTTTTGCAGTTCTTATATAATCTTGAGGCAAAACTTCTAACATGCTTGATCTAGTTGTCCTAGTGATACTAGCTGCAGCTGCTGCACCAAGTGTTATGGCTGGAAGTATAATACTCTTAAAACTATCGGCCCCTCCAGATGGAAGCCATCCTAATTTTAATGCAAATATAATAATAAGATTAAGTCCAAGCCAAAATGATGGCATTGAAATCCCTATAAGTGCTATTATCATGCCAAAATTATCAAATATAGAATATTGCTTTGTAGCAGATATAATACCTATTGGTATAGAAATAGCGATAGAGATAAGGATACTTAGAAGTGTAAGCTTTAATGTGTTTGGAAATCTCTCTCCAATTTCTTTTGATACAGACACTCCTGTTTTATAAGAATTTCCCATGTCCCCTTTGACTAAGTTTGTTATATATCTGCCGTATTGAACTATTATTGGATCATTAAATCCCATTTCTTCATTTAATTTCTCTATAGATTCTTGGGTTGCTCCATCTCCTATAATCATCGCTGCAGTATTACCCGGAGTCAAACTAATTATAAAAAATACTATAAATGTTACTGCTAGTATTATAGGAATAAGTACCAAGATTCTTCTAAATATATATTTGCCCATAGCTCCTCCAATCTATTATCTAATTAATGAATATATGAAAAGTCAGAAGAACAAAGTCCGCCCCTACAATCTAGATAAACAAATAAGTAGGGGCGTGCCTTTGATTCTTGACCAATTCATTTATTTCATAAGATAATCATTTTAGTAATGAAGTTTGTATACGTCTATTAATCCCTGTGCATTTAATGTTACACCTTTTAAGTTTTTATTTGCAGCAGCAATATTATTCTCTACATATAAAGGTACCCATGGTGAATCTTCATTTAAAGTTTTATATATCTCATTGTAAGTCTCTTCTCTCTTTGTTGGATCAAGTTCTGCTCTACCTTCTGCAAGTAATTTTTCTACCTTATCACTTACATATCTAGCTCTATTTTGTGCACCAATACTATTTTCACTAAATTGTGGAGTTAGAGTTGCGTCTACATCTGGATTAGAAGACCATCCTAATACAAACATCTGTTGATTTCCTGAGTTTGTAGCATCTAAGAAAGCTCCCCACTCATACATTTCAATTTTTGCATCTATCCCTATATCCATTAAATTAGCTTGAGTAACTTGAGCTATTCTTTCTCTTCTATCTCCTGATGACCATATTGTCATTTCAAATCCATCTTCTAATCCTGCTTCTTTTAGTAGTTCTTTAGCTTTCTCAGGATTGTAGCTGTAATCTGATGGAACATGACCAAGTAGTGAGTCAGCTGTCATAGAAGTAGCTACTACTCCAGCACCTTCTAATGCAATTTGAAGTATAGATTCTTTATCAATTGCATAGTTCATAGCTTGCCTTACTAATACATTGTCAAATGGTGCCTTTTCAGTATTCATTCCTAAATATGAAAAACTAGTTGATGGTTTTGTATATAGTTCTAAATTATCATTATCTTCCACTTTAGGTGCGTCCATAGCATCTAAAATAGATACTATATCTACTTCTCCAGTTTCAAGCGCTATTGTTCTACTTGTTCCTTCTGGAATTACCTTGAATACAATTTTCTCAGCTATTCCTGCTTCTTCAGGGTTGTAATAATTTTCATTTTTCTCAAGTACTATCCTATCTCCTGATACCCATTCAACAAATTTATATGGCCCTGATCCTACTGGATTTTTCCAGTCATCACCTGATTCTGCATAGGCCTTTGGAAAAACAGATACTCCAGCATGTACAAGTGCATTTACAAATGGTGCGAATGGCTCTTTTGTAGTTACCTTTACTGTGTAATCATCAATCACATCAACCTTTTCAACTTGTTCCAGTACGTGTTGAACCACTGCAGACTCTTTTGATCTTTCAAGAGAGTATGCCACGTCTTCTGCCTTCATCTCTGTTCCATCATGGAAGAGAACGCCTTCTTTAATCTTTAGTTCCCATTCTGTTGGAGTTGGCTGTGACCAATCTTCAACTAGATTTGCTTGTGCTCTAAAGTTCTCATCTAATTTAAATAATCTATCAAACACTAAATTAGAAACCCTCTCTGACTCTACATCATTGTGACCTTGTGGATCTAGTGATACTATATCTGCTTCTGTAGCAACTATTATCTGACTATTGTCTGCTTCTACTGCGTCTTCACTTTCATCTTCTGTACTAACATCGGCATTTGTATCTCCTGCATCGTCATTAGCCTCATTACCCTTATCAGATGCACATCCTACAGCCATACTTAGCACAAGTACTAAAACTAAAAATATAGACATAAATTTCTTAAACATTTAATCATCTCCTTAAATTTTGTGTTGAATCAATTGTTAAATTAAATTTTTTCAATAAAAGTCTTAAGTATCTTTTCCAATTGATAAATAGATTCAATCTCGACGTATTCCTTATCTCCATGCCAATCGAAGCCTACTGGACCAAATTCTACAACTGGTATTCCCTTGCTTGCAAAGAACCTTCCATCAGATGATCCATGCTGTCCAATAGTCTTTGTACGTCCTTCTTTGCTAAATAAATCAACTACATTAATAAAATCTTTAATGTATGGATCTTGGGCTGAAGTATTAATAGGATCCCCTAATGCTTTTAATATAACCTTCCCTTTAACAACCTTCTCTATATCCTCTATTATATCATATGGACACAAACTGGGTATAAATCTTATATCAAGACCTAATATACTTTTATCTGGAACCTTGTTATAGGTGTCACCTCCTTTAATTAGCGATAGAGTAACTGTGGAATTTTCATAAATTGCAGAACCTATTTGTAAAATTGGTAGATTTATAATTCTATTGTAATTCTCTATACCTTTTAAAATCGCGTTCTCTCCTTGCCAAGGTCGGCTTGTATGAGCTGGAATCCCTTCAGTTTCAATGTCTAATCTCATAAATCCTTTGGCTTGAGTTGATACATCTAAATTAGTAGGTTCTGTACAAATAACGAAGTCTCCAATATATCCTTGGTCAACTAAATACTTGCTACAATTAAATCCTCCGCTTTCTTCATCAGTTACAATTTGCATCATCACACGACATGATAGTGGTTTTTTGGATAACTCAATCATTGTATTTATCATGGCTGCACAACCACTCTTCATATCTGCACTGCCTCTACCATATATTCTTCCATCTCTTTCGATAGGATTGAATTGTTCAAGCTTTCCAGGGACTACATCCAAATGCCCATTTAATATTATAGTTTTATCTCCCTCACCTATTAGCAATACATAGCTTTTATACCCATTATTCTCAATTATTTCACCTTCTAATCCATTTTCTTGCAAATACCTTGAGACATATTCTATTAATTCATTTGCTTTTTCCAAAGAAGATGAATCTATCTCAATCAATCTTTTTAATAAAGTAATAGTATCCATTTAATCACCCTCTTTCAAATGACAATCAAACCATTCAATTATCGCCTTGTACCTATTATATCTATTTTTAGGTTTACCCCTAGACCCTAAATCATGACTTTCACCTTCAAATATACAAAGTTTAGAATTTACTCCGTGATAACTAATTGCTGCATACATATTTAATGCTTCAGTATAATTACATCTATGATCGTCTTTTCCATGAATAAACAATGTAGCTGCTGTAACCTTGTCTGCTCTAACAATTGGCGACTGTTCTATATAATCATCCATGTTTGTCCATGGTGTTTCACCACCCATGTATTCCAATACATATTGATATCCAATATCTGATGATGTAAAAGCAGTAACTAGATTGCTAATTCCACTTTCAGATATAGCTGCTTTAAATTTAGAAGTCTTTCCAATGATATAATTAGTCATATATCCACCATATGAACTACCCATTAAACCAAGATTTGCCTTATCTATTTGAGGATATTTTTTAATTACCTCATCTGTGAAGTTAATTAATTGATCATAGGGAAGATTGCCAAAAGACCCTCTTATATCTAAAAACTCATCTCCATATCCATCACTACCCATTGGGTTTGCATAAATTACATAATATCCATTTGCTGCAAGTGTTTGCATACCATGATGATAAATCTCAGTAAAGGCTAATTTGGGACCACCATGTATAATTAAAATAGCAGGATATTTTTGATTTGGTCTTATATTTATAGGGGGTATAACCCAGCCATCTATATCGATGTTCTTGTCAGTTATTTTCAAAGCAAAAGGTTTACTCACTCGTCTTTCTTTTTCCAACCATTCATTGTGATTTGTAATTTGATTTAATCTTCCATCTTGAAACTTATAAAGCTCATGAAGTTTAAGCCCTTTTAATCCAACAAGTAATATACTGTCTTTTAAAATCTGATAACATTCAATGGTATTAATCCCCATATCTATATAGCTAAATTCTTCATCTTTATTTATCTTATTTAGAATTACTCTAGTTTTTTCTAAAGTTAAAAAATAAAAATTCCCATTATGATAATTTACAGATCTGGATACTGAGAATTTCATATCTGATAACCCACCAAAGCTTTCATTGCTTTTATTGCTATAGTTTTCTATATTCCTACATTTCCCACTGCTCATTTCTATTACATATAGTTCATGATTATCATTTCTCTGTTTTATATTTAAATCTATTCCAAGAAAAATTATTTTTCCCTTAGATAAGGTTGCCGCATAACTGATTCTATAGTTTCCATCTGTCCAGCGAGTTATGGATTCATCCGTTAAATTATATGTATAGATATCTGATGGCACTGGTTTAAATACTTCTACATCAAATGCAGTAAATACAATATTATCATTATATAGATCAAAGCTAATATCATCTATCTGTGTATTAGGTGGCGATATGCAAGTTATTTTCTGTGTTTTAATATCCATTTTAAATAAGGATTTACTTCTATTCCCTATAAACCCCTTACCATCCTCATACAATGGAAATCTCGTTCCACTATCAATACATTCACATTCTCTAGGATGGATAATCTTTGCTACAAAGTAAATTGTATCTTCAAATATACAAAATCTTTTTACAATATAAGGAATTTCAGCATATAATTTTATCTGATTTTTATGGATATTGTAAATATAAAAAGCTGTATGGTCTTCTACATAAGTCTTTAAAACTATTTCATCTTTGACAAATTCATAATCATCCCATTCTGTCGACAAATCTAATACTCTAGTTGTTAATTTCTCTAAGTCACATAAAATTAAATTTTTTGTGCAAGTATTTTCTTCGATATTTGGTTGATTTGAAAAATATAGTCCTATAGTTTGATTTTCGTTGACTTTTAAATTAGTTAATATATTGTTTTTTGCGAAATCATCTAGTTGAATTTTTTTCCTCATATTATTCACCTCCCTTTATTTGTTCTAAACAATATATTATGCAATTAACGTACCAAAGTCTAAGTTATTCTAAATATTAAATTCCATTTGCCTTAATACAAATAATAAGTTAATATTTATCTAATTACACTATTGAAAGAAGAGGAGAATTAATATGAAATCAATTGCTATTGTTACAGATTCTTCCATTAAATATAATAAACAAAACACAGTGGGAGATATTATCAAAGAAAATTTAATTAGAGTCTTTGGAGATCAAATAGTGATAAATAATTATTATATAAATGCATTAAATAATGATAATATTATCAAAGAAGATTTGATAATTGCAATGACTATTAGTAGAGCCATTAAAATAAGAAAGTTTGTAAAATATCCTGATAATATAATTGTTGCTCAAAGGACTTATTTGAAAAACAATGCCCAGCCCCTATTTGAGATTCCAAATGATACTGATATCCTAGTAGTAAATGATGATATTGAAACGACATTAAATTCTGTATCCTCCCTATATGATATTGGTATAAAACACCTTAATTTAATTCCTTATGAAGAAGGTAAAGAGTATAAGCATATCAAGCTCGCCATATCCCCTTCAGAATTAGGTGTAATACCTGAGCCAAATAATATAGAATTTTTTATGGACATAGGAAATAGAGTTTTGGATATTTCTACAATGATGCTTATAATGAATATGCTAGGTATTAATAATAAGACAATTCAACATAACTTATATGATTATTATCAAGAAATTTTCAGTACAAATGTTGGAATACAAGAGAATTATAATAATTTACTCTCCAGGACTCAAATATTGGATACTCTATTGGATTTATCTAATGATGGGATAGTATTAACTACCACAAAAGGTAAGATATTGATATTTAATCAAAAATTTAGAGATATATTTGAAATTCAAGAACCCTTCTCTGGAAAATACCTACATGAAATCATTAAGGATGTAGACTTTGAAAGCTACTATCACGATCACATCAATGAGGATTTAATATGTTATCACAATAAATTTATAACACTAAATAAACAAAACATTGTTCACTTTGACAATAAAAATAAACTATATTTTACATTCCAGGAAGTTACATATATAAAAAAACTGGAGCAAAATATAACTAAAACCTTAAGGCAAAAAGGTCAGGTTGCCAAGTACACATTTAAAGATATCATAAACAACTCAAATTCTATAAAAGATGTGATTGAAGTATCAAAAAAAATTGCTAATTCAGATTTATCAATTTTAATTACTGGGGAAACTGGTACAGGAAAAGAAGTGCTTTCACAGTCTATTCACAATGCTTCATCTAGGCATCATCAACCTTTTGTCGCTATAAATTGTGCTGCAATGCCTGAAAATTTATTAGAAAGTGAATTGTTTGGATATGTAAAAGGCTCATTTACGGGTGCTTTGAAAAGTGGTAAAAAGGGACTGTTTGAAATAGCTAATAATGGTACTGTCTTTCTAGATGAGATAGGAGATATGCCTTATCATTTACAATCAAAGTTGATCAGAGTATTGCAAGAAAAACAAATAACTCCAATAGGTTCCGAACAAGTGATAGATGTAGACGTTAGAATTATTTCTGCTACTCATAGAAATTTAATGGATATGATAGATGAAAACTTATTTAGAAAAGATTTGTTCTATAGACTAAATATGTTTCCAATACATATACCACCTCTTAGAGAACGATTAGAAGATATTGTTATCCTTCTAAATAGCTTTGCAAAAAAAGAATTTACATTTTCTAAAGAATGTCTAGATTTATTTTATAATTATAATTGGCCTGGAAATATTAGAGAATTAAAAAATATTTCTTCCTATATTTCTGCTATTGAAAAAGGTAATCATATAACTCTAAATTCTTTGCCTAATTATCTATTAGAATCTAATCTGGGAAAAGATAAATCACAATCTACTAACAATGCTTATAGAAAAGAAATAGAGTTTTTGAACGAAAAAACAGATTATATACTTGCCATAAAAGTATTAAATTCGATTAAATATCTCAATGAAATTGAAAAAACTGCAGGCAGAAAACATATGTTGGATTTATTGGAAAGAGAAAAAGTAGATATTGCAGAAAGTCAATTGCGAAAAATAATTTATCTTTTAAACTCTCTTGATTTGATAATCATTAAAGGTGGCCGTAGGGGAAATTATATAACACAAAAAGGTAAAAAGTTCTTAAGTGTTGAAAATTTTAAATAAACAGGGTGTTTAATGGGATTATTATCCTATTAAACACCCTGTTTATTATCTTATATATATCTTTTTATTAATATTGAAGCATTGTGTCCACCAAATCCTAGTGAATTTGATAGACCGCATTTTATATCTCTTTTTACTGCCTTATTTGGCGTATAGTTCAAGTCACATTCTTCATCTGGGTTTTCATAATTTATTGTAGGGGGAATTATTCCTTCTTTAAGTGCTAATGTTGTTGCTATAGCCTCTATTCCACCAGCAGCTCCTAGTAAGTGTCCTGTCATTGATTTTGTTGAACTAATGTTTATATCTTTTGCATAATCTCCAAATACATTTTTGATTGCCAGAGTTTCTAGTTTATCGTTAAAGTAAGTTGAAGTTCCATGTGCATTTATATATCCCACTTCACTACATTTTATATTGGCTTCTTCTATCGCCATTTCCATAGCCTTCCTTGCCCCTTTTGCATTTGGGTCTGGTTGGGTTATATGAAATGCATCTGAAGTTGAACCATATCCTACTACTTCTCCGTATATATCTGCGTCTCTAGCTAATGCATGATCAAGATCTTCCAAAATCAACATACCTGCTCCTTCTCCCATTACAAATCCATCTCTTTCCTTGTCAAAAGGGCGTGATGCATTTTCTGGATCATCATTTCTCGTTGAAAGAGCTTTCATTGAACAAAATCCTGCTACCGCAATAGGGGTTATAGCTGCTTCCGTACCACCTGCAACTATTATATCCATCTTTCCCTCTTTAATCATTCTAAAACTTTCTCCTATGGCATGTGTACCTGATGCACATGCTGTAGTTATAGCCATGGAACTTCCCTTAAGCCCAAATATCATTGAAATTTGACCTGGTGCCATATTTGATATCATCATTGGTATAAGTAGGGGACTAACCCTTCCCGGTCCCCTATCCTTCATTTTGGTAAATTCTCTCTCAAGAGTTTCCATTCCTCCAATTCCAGCACCTACCACTACACCTACTCTATCTAAATTTGTATTTGCAAGTTCTATCTTTGAATCCTCAAATGCAAGCTTTGAAGCTGCGACTGCAAATTGAGAAAATCTATCCATTCTTTTAGCTTCCTTTTTATCCATATAATCTGACGGCTCAAAGTCTTTTACTTCTGCTCCAATACGTGAATTAAATTCACTTGTGTCAAATCTAGTGATTTGTCCTATACCTGATTTTCCAGATATAAGCGAATTCCAATACTTGTCTTTTCCTATTCCTATGGGGGTAATTGCCCCTAATCCTGTAATTACAACTCTCTTCATATTTACCTCCAATTATTGCTATTACGCAATTTTAGATTCTATATATTTTACTATATCTCCAATGTTTTTAAATCCTTCTGCATCTTCATCTGGAATTGTTATTTCAAATTCATCTTCAAGTGCCATCATTATCTCTACTGCATCTAGTGAATCTGCTTCTAAATCTTTCATAAGTGAAGTTTGCTCTGTGATGCTTTCTACCTCTTCTACATCTAATTGCTCTGCTATTATATCTCTTATCTTTTTAAACATTGTTATTCCTCCTATTTTTTAGTTTTATTTTTTATTACATTACCATTCCGCCATCTACATTTATTACTTGTCCTGTTATATAGTCTGACCTTTCACTTGCTAAAAATACTACTATATTTGCAATATCTTCTGGATTTCCAAGTTTATTTAGTGGTATTTCCTTTATCATTTGTTCTTTTATTTCTTCACTTAATACCTGCGTCATTTCAGTATCTATAAGTCCTGGGGCTACTGCATTTACCCTAATACCTCTACTTCCAAGTTCTTTTGCCATAGACTTTGTAAATCCTATGACTCCAGCTTTTGACGCACTATAGTTTCCTTGACCTGCATTTCCAACAATACCTACCACTGATGTTATATTTATTACTTTTCCATATCTTTTCTTCATCATAGCCCTTGCTACCGCCTTTGTACAAAGAAATGTTCCCTTTAAATTTACATCTAATACATCTTCAAATTCTTGTGTTTTCATTCTGATAAGAAGATTATCTTTTGTGATTCCTGCATTATTGACTAAGATATCAATCTTTCCTAATTCCTTTTCAATAGTCTTTACTAGATTGTTTACATCGTCTTCACTAGATACATTTGCTTTTATAGAAATGGCGTTTACTCCAAGGTTTTTTATTTCCTCTATTACTTTTTCTGCCTTTTCACTGCTATTTGCATAATTAATCGCTATATTTGCTCCATTTTTAGCAAGTTCTAGGGCAATAGACTTTCCTATGCCTCTAGATCCTCCAGTTACTAGTGCTACTTTGCCTTTTAACATTATTTTCCTCCCTTGATATATTTTACTGTTTCCTCAAAGGATGCTACATCATTTACACTCATAGCTTTCACTGGTTTCCCCATAGATTTTCCGATTCTCTTTACAAAGCTTGAAAGACTTTTTCCAGGTCCTATTTCTACAAATGTATCTACGCCTTCATTTATCATATATTCAACTGATTGTTGCCAAAGTACAGAATTACTTACTTGACCTACCAGCTTTGATTTTATTTCATCTTTGTTGTTTAATAATTTCCCATCTACATTAGATATCATTTTTTTCTTAGAATCATGTACTAATACAGATCCAAGTTCTTTTTTAAGCTTTTCTCCTGCTGACTCTAAGAGTGATGAGTGAAATGGTGCTGAAACTGAAAGTGGTACTGCTTTTTTAGCACCTAATTTCATAGCCTCTTGACATGCTACTTCTAATCCTTTAAGTTCTCCCGAAAATACTATCTGACCTGGACTGTTATAGTTTGCAACTTCAACAACTCCAATTCCCTTAGTCTTCTCAATTACAGATGGAACCATTTCATCTTTTAATCCAAGTACAGCTGCCATTCCTCCTATTCCTATAGGCACAGCTTCTTGCATAAACTTTCCTCTGTTTTTTACAAGCTTTAAGGCATCTCTAAATTCCAATACCTCACTCATTACTAGTGAACTATACTCACCTAGACTTAGTCCTGCTGTATACTCACAGTCTATTCCACGTGCTTGAAGGGCTTTCAATATTGCAATACTAGTTGCAAGTATTGCAGGTTGAGTGTTTTCTGTCTTTCTTAAATCTTCATCTGATCCTGAAAAACATATTCCTGTAAGATCCATATTGAGAGCCTTATTTGCTTCATCAAACACATTTCTTGATTCACTAAAGCATTTATAAAAGTCGCTGCCCATACCTACATATTGAGAGCCTTGCCCTGGAAATATAAATGCTGTTTTACTCATTTAAATCACCTCTTTTTATGGAAGATAAAATATTTAATTGTCTTTCAGCTGCCACTATTATATCATTTATTATAGTCTTACAGGATTTAGTATCCTTTACTAAACCTGCAATTTGACCTGACATAATTGATCCTTTATCCATATCTCCTTCTACTACAGCAAGTTGAAGTCTTCCTGATCCAAGTAGCTCAAGTTCTTCAAAAGTTGCCCCTCTTTTTTCAAATTCCTCAAATTCTTTCATGAATCTATTTTTTAATGCTCTTACAGGATGACCAGTACTTCTCCCAGTTACTAGTGCATCTCTATCCTTCGATTTTATTATAGCTTGCTTGTAATTCTCATGAACCCTGGATTCAGTAGAACACACGAATCTAGTTCCCATCTGAATTCCATCAGCTCCAAGACTTAGGGCTGCTAAAAACCCTCTTCCGTCTCCTATTCCTCCTGCTGCTATTACAGGAATATTTACTGCATCTACTATTTGAGGAACTAACGCCATAGTAGTAAGTTCTCCTATATGACCTCCAGCTTCTGTTCCTTCTACTATTACTGCATCGACTCCTTGCCTCTCTAATCTTACTGCTAAAGACACTGTAGGTACTACAGGTATGACCTTTACATTGTGTTTCTTAAGTTTCTCTAAATACTTGCCTGGATTTCCTGCACCTGTAGTTACAACAGGAATTCCCTCATCACATATTATATCTACAATATCTTCAGCAAAGGGTGACATAAGCATTACATTTACTCCAAATGGCTTATTTGTCAATTTCTTTGCTTGTTTTATTTCTTCTCTTATTACATGCCCAGGTGCATTTCCTGCTCCTATTATTCCTAAAGCTCCTGCATTTGAAACTGCTGCAGCTAACTCATGGGTCGCTACCCATGCCATGCCACCTTGCAATATAGGATACTCAACATTTAAAAGTTCTGTAAGTTTAGTATTCCACATTATATCTCCTCCCTGTTCCATCTTATAGCCATTGAAGCCCATGTTAGACCTGTACCAAAGGCTACTAAAACTAGATTATTACCTTTTTTAAGTCTATTTTCTTTGATGGCTTCATCGAGTGCTACTGGGACTGAAGCGGCAGACATATTTCCATATTTATTTAAATTTACATATATCTTATCTTTTTCTAGATCTAGCTTCTTAGAAGCTGCATCTATTATTCTTATATTAGCTTGATGTGGAACTAATAAATCTATATCTTTTATTTGTAAATTTGACTTTTTTAAAACTTCCTTGGAAGCCTTTTCCATCACTCTTACAGCAAATTTAAATACTTCTTTGCCATTCATATCAACACTGTGAAGTTTTTTCTCTACTGTTTCAATGCTTGCTGGAAGTCTAGATCCTCCTGCTGCTTGAATTAATACATCTCCTTTTGAACCGTCAGCACCTATATGAGATGCCAATATACCATAGCCTTGTTCGCATCTATCCATTATACATGCTCCTGCACCATCTCCAAACAGTACACAGGTATTTCTATCTTCCCAGTTGAGTACTCTTGACATAGTTTCAGCACCTATTATTAATATCTTTTTATACATTCCTGATTTGATAAATCCTTCTGCCATAGTCATTCCATATATAAACCCAGAACAACCAGCATTTATATCAAATGCTGCTGCATTTGTAGCTCCTATGTTTTTTTGAACTAGACACGCAGTAGAAGGAAATGCGTAATCTCCTGTAAGTGTAGCAAGTATTATAAGATCTATATCTTCTGCTTTTAAATTTGCGTCTTTTAAAGCCCTTTCTGCTGCAATAGTTGATAAATCTGAGCTTGCTTGAGTTTTATCTGCTATTCTTCTTGATTCTATACCAGTTCTTTCTAATATCCATTCATCAGAAGTGTCTACTATATTTTCCAATTCATGATTTGTAAGAATTCTTTCAGGAAGATAGCTACCTATACCAACTATTCCTACTCCAAATTTATTCATCCTCCACCTCCATATTTAATTTTAGTATTCTTATTCTGTCCATAAACCGCCTCCTTAATCTAATAATGTTGCTTTCTTTTTACTTTTGTTTTATTATTAATATAACTTATGGTGCTAAGGATTAGTATATATTAAGATAGAAAAATAATCAATCATTAAAATTCATCAATATAATCTAAAATAGGAGGAAGACATGGGCAAATTGCTGAATATAGAAGAAATAAAAGATATTATTCCACATAGATATCCTTTTCTCTTAATAGACAAGGTTTCATTAGAAGAGATAGGGGTAAGAGGTATAGGATATAAAAATGTAACTATAAATGAACCTTTTTTCCAGGGACATTTTCCAGACAATCATGTAATGCCAGGAGTACTAATAGTCGAGTCTATGGCTCAAGTTGGAGCTGTAGTATTAATGAGTGATGAGAAATTTAATGGAAAAACTGCTTATTTTGCTGGAATAAATAAAGTTAGATTTAAGAAAAAAGTGATACCTGGAGATATTCTTAAGATGGAAGTTGAAATAATTAAACTTAGAGGCAGTATAGGTATAGGGCAAGGAAAGGCCTATGTAGATGAAAAATTGGCCTGTGAGGGTGAGTTTTTATTTGCAATAGAATAATGTGCTTACGCAAATTGTGAATTTTGAATTATAAATTGTGAATTAAAAGATTAAAACATTAAAGGAACTCTTGTCTAGATTAGAGTTCCTTTAATGTTTTTTAATTCATTGTATAAACAAACTAAGCGATGTATATAAAGTTGAAAAATATACTCTCAGCTTACGGTTTTAATTTAAAATTCACAATTCACAATTTAAAATTTGCGAAGCACATCATATCCTGCTTTTTTCAAAATCTTATTTACTCTCTCTTTTTCACTTATTATCTTAGCATTTACTTCATCATAGGCATATAGTGCTCCACTTACCATCCTTGTCTTTAGTTCGCCTTTAGCGATATCTGAGCCTTGAAGATGTGGTGCATCTAGTATTCCTATTCTTACAGCTTCTGTTAATACTTCAGGATCTATTAGTGGATCTATATCATTTTTCTTTAGTGATTTTATTGCTTCTATTATTATCTTAGCCTCTTCTATGAGAGTTTCTTTTCTAGTTTGTACTTTTTCATCTTTTGTCATATCTACTGAGCCTAAAAACTCATTTTTAAGAATTCCTCTTACTATCATTGAAGATTCTATAATGTCTTCTGATGTGGCTGCGTGATGTGCTTCGCAGTATCCTACTACATGATAGATATGAGGTTTTATCATCATTGCAAGATATGCAGATGCTGCCAGTTGACCTTTAGCTTGATATAGATTTGACGGAAAACTTGCAAGTCCTGCTCTTGCCTGACGATATACTTTAAAGTTTTCATCTACTAGACTTTCTGCAAGTTCTATCTTTGCCAACATCTTTCCAAGATCCATCTCTGGTGAAATAGTAGCTGGCACATTAAACATATACTGTGCTATATAATTCTTAACTCCCATCTTTTTTGCATTATATGCTGCTATATAAGCTACTGCTACTGCAATAGAATCATGTGCATCTCTAAGACTCCAATGATGAGGGTCGTTTACTTCAACGGGGATATTTCTATCTCCATGCCATTTCATTGCTTTTTGATTTTCTACTAACGCATCTAAGAGCTTTCTTCTTCCTCTTCCATCTAGCTCACTATACCAAAATAATGGCACTGCACACCAAGCATTATCTAAATTATCTTTTAAAACTTCTGCAAATTTTAATATATTCTTTGTGCCACTATATGATCTAAGCAGTGGATAATTTCCTCTTTGAGCCGCATCGTATAAAATCTTAAAATCTTCCTCACATCTTACAGGTACTCCTCCTGCTCCATCTAATTTTTCATTCATATTTTCTTGGTCGAAAAAAAACTCCTGACCATTTTGATCTGGGGCTATAGATATTATATCTATAACTTTTTTATCTGCTACAGTTTCTATTGCCTCCACCGTTTCTTGTATAGAAGTTAGGCCTAGATGATGTCTTAGAACAGGGTAAGGATATTTTTCTTTTATTCTGTCTATTATATTATTGGGATAAGATTCCTCTAGTGAATAATCTATTCCCTTTAAATACGCTATAACTTCATCTACATCTTCAGTTCCATTAAACTCCTTGTCAAATATACCAAATTCCTCTGCTACTTCTGATGTTGGCTCTGTACCTCCAAATAACCACTCAATGTTTTCTACTTTATTTTTATCTATCTTTTCCTTTAATTCTATAAGTATTTCTTTAAGTGGTTCTACCGTTAATCTATAGGAAAGTGCCACTATATCTGGATTTTCTTTATTTATATATTCTATGATTTCATCTGGTGATTTCCCTATTCCAATGTATTTTGTAATATATCCTTCTGCTTCTGCTAGATTTAAATAATTCATTATTCCAGCTACATGTACACAGTTTCCTAGTGTTCCTGCTATTATCTTTTTCATCAAGCAACTACCTCCTTATCTCCATCAGTAATTCCTCCCGTTTTAGCTATTTCATGCATTTTATCTACACTAAATCCCTCTAGCCCTAATTTGCTTATATTTCTACCCGTTAAGTAAAAATCTTTTCCAGTTATTAATTGTGAAAGTTGTATGATTAAATCTATTGTAGGCGTTTCTATTCCAAGTTCCTTTCCTATTGATGCCATAGGTACCAAGCTATAGGGAACATCTTCATAAATATATCTTATATTTAATCCCATAGGCGCTGCAAGACCTTTGTATGCTGAGTTGTTTTGTATTGTTTCGTATAAGTTTCTTCCCTTTGCTCCGTAAGTTTCATTTAACCAATCTTTTGCAGATAATGTATTTACTTTTAGTTTTTTACCTATTTGCATTCTCTCATTATCCATCTTTTCGAGTATCTTCCCTATTGTTGGAGTAATTCCTTCAGTATAATACTCAAAGGGTGCTCCCCTTTCAATATGTCCACTATTTAAAAGCGTTGGCGCTGGATGAAATATAGCTCCATAATTATTTATACTAGTTTCTAAGACATCTTTTGCCGGTATAAACTGTGGATAAGCTTCATTCAATAATTTCACTACATGTTCTGTATATTTCGAAGGTATTGTAGACAAGGTTACTTCTTTTTTTATTTTAAATATATGTGCACTATTTGAAGACATTGCTCTACACGCATATATAAAAGTTTGTGCCTCTGCTATTATTATATTCTTTTCACATCCATATTGTCTTAGAGTTTCGTATACCTCTAAAGCTCCACCTGTTCTTCCAGGATTTAAAACTATGATTTGATTTTCGCTTAAGTAGGGTGCCATTTCTTTTGCTATTTCATGATGACCCATTGCTGGAACTGTAACCATTATAATATCTACATTTTCTATTGCCTCTTTGATCTTATTTGTAACTATATTTAATTTTCCTATTCCATTTTCTTCGCCTGTAAGCGATATGATAGGGTTTTTAATTAAAGGAAATATACGTTCCAATGTTCTATTATATAAGTTTACATTATAACCTAGCATTGCTAGATATCCCGCCATTGACATACCACCATTTCCCACTCCTATTACACAGTAATTCAAATTCATAAAAATCTCCCCCTCGTATTTTTTTCTGACTTTTTCGACAATTTTAAAAATTATTATTTTTGGGGTCAAAAAAAACCATGGGCTCCCATAGCTTTAATTAGCAAGAATTTGCCCCCTTTTATTTGGCTGGCGAGGTTAGCTGTCGGATTCGGACTAAAGGGTAGTCCTTTCTCATTCGAGAATTCACCCCTAAAAATTTGGTTCCCCCGCTTCAAATAAAATCTACTGAGATTATATTTGAATTAAGCAATATTTTTTTATAAATCTATATCATATCTATTATATCATATTTTTTGAATCCTTACAAAGCTTTTTATTGTAATTTTATGCTCTTTTATCAAAATAATATAATAAAATGGTTCTAGTCTTAAGACTAGAACCATTTTATTATATTATTTTCTATTTCTTACTAATTCTGCACCCTTTTCCATTGCTTCTTTATTTATTGGAAGTAGATGTACTTTTGACTCACCAAACACTGCCTGAAAGGCCTTATTTAATATAGTGTCTACTTCTACAGCTTTTGTAGCTTCAAGATATGCTCCAAGCATTACCATATTTGCTACTCTGGGATTTCCTAATTCATCCGCCATTTCGTTTGCTGGTACATAGTATACTTCAAGATCATCTCTTGTAGTTTTTCTATCTATAA
>CAYRYO010000001.1:0-103058 GCA_964428475.1 uncultured Tissierellaceae bacterium | reverse complement strand
TGGTATCCATCATTAATCCTATCATCACTAAGAATAGCACAAATATTAATATTAGGAAAGTCCATAATGATAAATTTGATTCTAAAAAGGCTGCTTTAATTGGTTTAAAACCAGATTTAAAAGTTTCTATTATTCCTTCTGATCTTGCGCTTGATTTAAGAAATCTTTCGAGGGAATATTATGACCTTGTGGATAACCGTTCTGCTTACATCAACAAGCTTCAAGGTGAGCTTAGAATGGTATTTCCACAGTATTTAAATATTTTTTCAAAGGTTACTGTTAATACTTCTTTAACCTTATTGGAGAAATTTACTTCCCCTAATGGTTTTTTAAAGGCTTCCAAAGATGATATTATTACTAGCATTCGTTCTACTGCTCGTTTTGGTATTTCTTACGCTGAAAAGAAGTATAATGCTATTATTAAAGCGGCTAAAGATGCTAAAACCTTTGGTTATTCTGTAAGTAGTAACTTTAAGCGTATTCTTTTATATATTCGTTTCATCAGACAGTACAATGAGGAAATTGAAGCTATTTTAACTGATATGAACGACATTGTAGAGTCTAATGAAGATACTACTTTTGTAAAGCAAGTACGTCTTATTGAGTCCTTTAAAGGTGCAGGATTCCTTTCTGCTGTTAGCCTTATGTGTGAAATTGGAGACTTTTCTGCTTTTAAATCTCCTAAACAACTATTTGCATATTTTGGCTTAGATCCAGCTGTTAAGCAATCAGGTAAATTTAACGGTACCGATGTTAAAATGTCAAAACGTGGCTCTAGGATTGCTAGAAGGGTAATACATACCATCGCTTTAGTTAGTATTGCTCTTAATCGTAATGGTTCTGCTAACAACCATGTTTTGCGTGAATATTACCTTAAAAAGTGTCAGAGCAAACCTAAAATGGTGGCTCTTGGAGCTATTATGCATAAAGTCTGTAATATTGTATTTGCAATACTTCGTGATGAAAAAGAATTTAAAATCATCACTCCAAAAGAACATCAAGCAAATTACTTAAAAGCGAGATGCGACATCGCTGCATAAGTCTTATATATTCTACATCTTGAGTTTTTTGATATCCTTTCAGAGGGCTTATTAGAGTTACCCTTTTTTAATTCGGCTTGTTATTAAATATTTTTAAAATTCCTATTGACAATTCTTAGCTGGACTCTTATATAGGATTGTACAATTTTATAGTATGATAATATCATATATAAAGATTCGGGTAAAGTGAAACTAGAAAAGATACTTCATTTAAAAGAAGTATCTAGTCAAATTTATATAGTTTCTTTTACATTTTTTGTTTCAATCCTCAACTTATCCGCAATAAGTGCAATAAATTCACTATTAGTAGGTTTCCCTTTACTATTATTTATAGTATATCCAAATAATTGATTTATAGTATCTACTTTCCCTCTAGTCCATGCAACTTCTATCGCATGTCTTATGGCACGTTCAACTCTTGATGGAGTAGTATTAAATTTCAAAGCAACATTTGGATATAGTTCCTTTGTAATGGCACCTAAATAATCCATATCCTGTATCACCATAGTTATAGCTTCTCTTAAGTACAAATATCCCTTAATATGTGCAGGTACTCCAATTTCATGAATTATTCTAGTTATCTTGGTTTCTAAATCATCTTCATTGTTTTTACTACTATTAAATATATTTGTCTCATCTTTACTATCATTAAATAGATTGTCTTTTATAGAACTTGCATCTGATGTACTATCTGATATTTTCCTAATTCTCTTAATAAATACATCAAAGTCAAAAGGTTTTAAAACATAATATTCAGCACCTAGATTAAGTGCCGTTTGTGTTATCTTGTCTTGACCTACTGCAGATAATACTATTACTTTTGGAATTTTTTCTTTATTGATATTTTTCATTCTCTCTAATACTTCTATTCCATCAAGGTGAGGCATTATAATATCTAAAATGACTACATCTATGTCTTCTTTTTCAATCAATTCTAATGCTTCAACGCCATCATTTGCTTGACCTACAAGCTCAAAATCGTCTTGAGAACATATAAATTCTACTAATATTTCTCTAAATTCCTTATTATCATCTGCTACAATAACTTTTCTTTTCCCCATTTGTGTCTCTCCTTTAAACAATATTTATGAATATTTAAATCTGCATATTAATAGTATTCTACAAATATAATAAAATCCCTGCTTTTTATAGAAAAAAACAGAAAAAACCTTAAGGTTTTTTCTGTTTTAACATCCATTCAATAAAAATTCCATATCCTTTAGTTGGATCATTTACAAAAACATGAGTTACTGCCCCAACTAATTTGCCATTTTGAATTATTGGACTTCCACTCATTCCTTGAACTATCCCACCTGTTTTTTCTAATAATTTTTTATCTATTACTTTAATTATCATGCTCTTTTGACTAGGATTTTCTTGGCTATCTATCTTTTTTATTTCTATATCGAATTTTTCTACTTTGTCTTCTTCTATGGTAGTTAATATCTCAGCAGAGCCTTCTACTACCTCTTCTTTAAATGCAATTGGAATAGAAGAGGTATTCATTTTATCTATATAATCTTCTTCTAGCTCTCCATATATACCAAAAGAAGAATTTAAATTTATATCTCCAATAGTGTTATTAGTTTCATAAAATACACCCTTAATTTCTCCTGGATTTCCCTTTTGACCATGTTGTATCTCTGATATATCTGCAGACATTATCTTACCATTTTCAATAGGTAATAGAGAACCTGTGTCTAAATCAACTATCCCATGACCTAATGCCCCATATACATTGTTTTCTTGATCTATATATGTTAGAGTCCCTATACCCGAAGTCTTATCTCTCACCCATATGCCAAGTCTATAACAATTATCTTGTATGCTTTTTACAGATACCGCTTTAGTTAAAAATTCGCCTTTATTTCTTTTTACAAGTATGCTAGCTTCATTATCTTTTAAATCATTTAAAATCTCTACTACATGATCTGAGTTTAATACCTTAATTCCATTTATTGCAATTATGCTATCTCCAACTTTAATTCCGGCATCTTTTGCCGGACTAAATCTATTTCCAGTACTTCCTATTACATCCGTTACAGCTACTACTAAAACTCCTTTTGTATTAAGTCTTACACCTATTGCTATTCCTCCAGGAATTAAATTTGGTCTATCAACTACATTTAAATTATAGTTTTTTACAGGAATAAATCCTAATAGTTTTAATTCCATTTCAGCTTTACCTGAATCTATTCCATTTAAATCATAAGTCTTTTTAAATCCATTTGAATCATGTTCTCTTATTGATGCTTCAATTACATTTTCAGAATTATTATATACATTCAAAAAAAATGGGAAAGATATATTTAAGTTTTTATTTTCTCCTTTTACTATATTTATGTCAGAGGGATAAAATAAAACACGATTTGATTCCATGCTAAAGAACAACAAAAGAACAATCAAACTATAAACTATAACCTTTCCTTTTTTATTAAAGATATTCAATAAATATCACTCTCCTAATTTACTTTCTCTATCTCACCTCCTAATTCTCATATTTAATTTAGCCACTTTAGAGAGTTATTATTCTATACAAAACTTTATATATATAACAAAACATTCATCTTCTTCCAATAAAATAAAGCACCCAACAAATATGTCGAGCACTTTAAAATTTAATTATCTTTTTTGATTTGTTTTGACATTTCAATCATTTCCTTTGCATGTTTAAGGGTGATATCAGTTAAATCTACTCCTCCTAGTATTCTAGCCATTTCTACAACTCTTTCATCTTCTGTTAACTTTTTTATTAAGGTCCTATTTTTACCTTGCTTTACAGTCTTATCTATTAAAAAGTGTGTATCTGCCAGTGCAGCTATTTGTGGTAAATGAGAAATGCATATAATTTGATGATTTAATGATATCTTTAGTATCTTTTCTCCGACTATTTGGGCTGTTCTCCCAGATATTCCAGTATCTATTTCATCAAATATCATAGTAGGGATTTTATCAAAAAATGCTAGAGTACTTTTAAAAGCTAACATTATTCTAGACATTTCGCCACCAGATGCAATCTTTGCAAGTGGTTTGAGCTTCTCTCCTGGATTTGTAGATATCAAAAATTCAATTTCATCATATCCATCTTCAGCAAAAGTAATTTTTCTAGAAAAATTAACTTTAAAATCTACATTTATCATATTAAGTTCATTTAACTGTACTTTTATTTTTTCTTCTATCGACTTAGAAATTCTCTTTCTTATTAATGATAAGTTTTCACAATAATAATTTAATTTATTCTCAATTTCTAATATTTCTTTATTTATTTTTAAAACTTCACTTTCATAGTTTTCCAATGTTTTAAGGTCCTTACCTGATTTATACCTAAATTCTAAAATTTCAGCTATCGAACCTCCATATTTTCTTTTCAATCTATGAATTACAGAAATTCTTTCATTTAAATAATTTAATTTTTCTTCATCTATATCAATGTTACTTGAGTAATATAAAAGTTCTTTAGAGAAATCTTCAAGTTCAAAACTAATTCCCTCCAATCTTTTACATAAATTCTCTATGGTTTTGTCATATTGGCTAATATCTTTAAGAAGTGCATAACTTTTATTTACAAGTTCTAAAACATTTGAACATTTAAAATTATCTTCACTTATATGTTCAATAGATTTATATACAGCTGTAGAAATCATATTTGCATTTGAAAGTTTTGTATATTCGATTAATATACTTTCTTCATTTTCTTCTTCTAATCTAGCCTCGTCTATCTCTTCTATCTGGAATTTTAAAAGGTCAATCTCTCTATTTCTTTGTCCACTATCAATATCTAAGCTATTTAATGCTTTTTTTAATTCCAATAATCTTTTATATTCTTGTTTGACTTTATCTTTTAAATCAAACAGGTCTTTGTCACCAAAATTATCAATTAAACTTTTATGATTAGAAGAATCCAGTAACGATTGATGTTCATGTTGTCCAAATATATCAACTAATTTATTGGTTATATCTTTAAGCATAGATACAGTTATGCTTCTTCCATTTATCTTAGATAGACTAGGGCCAACTGTATTTATTTCCTTTGTAATTATAAGTAAATTGTCAGAATCTAAGGTTATTGAGTATTCACTTAATATATCTCT
Organism: uncultured Tissierellaceae bacterium; assembly: GCA_964428475.1. Taxonomy (GTDB): domain Bacteria; phylum Bacillota; class Clostridia; order Tissierellales; family Tissierellaceae; genus JARICQ01. The sequence goes on along the minus strand of CAYRYO010000001.1, from coordinate 97,927 downwards.
TAAAGCAGAAATATCTTCTAAGTAAAATACACCTTGAAGTATAGCTTTCTTACATCCCGTCTGTATCAATTCTTTGCTAGATCTAGACCCTAATATTATTCCAATAGCTTCTATAAGTATAGATTTACCGGAGCCTGTTTCTCCCGTCATTATATTAAGTCCCTTGGTAAAATTTATATTTATATCGTCTATTATCGCAAAGTTTTTTATACTTACTTCAACCAGCATACATATTACCTCCGTTAATATCTACTTAAGTGAATCATGAGCTTCATTTATCATTACTTCAATGTCTTCCGTATTCATAACATTCTTAGAACCATTTTTTAAATAAATCAAGAATTCAATGTTTCCAGTAGCGCCTGTAATAGGAGAAAAGCTTAATCCATTAATTCCCAAATTGAGTTCAGTAGAAAAATCAACTATTTTTCGAACTACCTCAATATGAATATCTATATCTCTTACTATCCCTTTTTTACCTACCTTCCCCTTTCCCGCTTCAAACTGTGGTTTTATTAAAGCAGAAATCTCTCCATTTTCACTTAGTAACATTTTAGCTACAGGTAATACTAGTTTTAATGATATAAAGGATACATCTATAGATATAAAATCTATATCTTCACCTATATCTTTACTTGTCACATTTCTTATATTCGTTCTTTCCATAACAACTACCCTATCATCATTTCTAAGTTTCCAATCAAGTTGACCATATCCAACATCTACAGCAAATACCTTCTTCGCACCATGTTTTAGCATACAATCAGTAAAACCACCTGTAGATGCGCCAATATCCATACATGTTTTATCTTCAATACTTAATTCGAATTTTTCAATGGATTTCTCAAGTTTCAATCCACCACGGCTAACGTACTTAATAGGATTGCTTTTTACTATTATCTCAGCTTCTTCATCTATCTTTTGGCCTGGTTTGTCAATTCTTTCAGTTCCTAGATATACAATGCCTTCCATTATCACTCTCTTTGCTTTTTCTCTAGAAGCGACCAACCCTTTTTCGAATAAAACAACATCTGCTCTTTTTTTCATCTCAACCACTCCATAATTACCGTTTAGTATTTTTAAATATCTGTATTCCAAAATTATTTTCAATAAAATTCAATAAGATAGCTATTTTAAATATAATTTTTTCATTATGTAAAATAGCTACAGACTTCCCTAATGCTTTTCCGCCAACAGTAAAAGAAGCTATTAAAGAAGTTAAAATTATGCTAAATACAGCCCCATTAAGTATAGGATATACATCTAGCAATTTAAATATAATAGTAGTACCTGCAGCCCCAGACATAATTCCACTTATATCTCCAATTACATCATTACAAAAATTAGAAACTTTGCTTGCATTTCTAACTAGTTTTATAGCATGTTTGGCTTCTTTAATTCTATTTGCTGCCATTGCATGAAAGGGTCCTTCCGGTGCAACAGCAACCGCTATTCCAATAGTATCAAATATAACACCTATTGATATCACGAAAATAAGAACAATAAAAGCCATCAAAATATCTAAATTCATAACTAAACTTTCAGTAATTACTGAAAATATAGCCGCTGAAATAAATGTCCATAAAGAAATCAATATAACCCATCTAAAGTTATATTTCTTAAAAACCCCTTCTAATTCTTTTTTCGACATAAAACACAATACCTCCATCTCAATATATGTATAAATATACAAAAAACTGATAGCTAGAAGCTATCAGCCCTTATAGTGGTAGTAAATCGAGTAAATCTTACGGCTTTAGGTCCAGTAGGATTTCCCTGATAGATACTGTATGTCACCATAACAGCGGTTTCCCTTTCATTCTATCACTATTTTGTCGCCAAAAATAGAACTGGATTGCCACTGAGTCCGCACTGTAATCCTCAACTTACCTCTTTGGAACAGTCTAGGAGTTTTCCTCAACAGCCATTCTATACCTTAGCCTCTTTTGCAATATAGGTTTCGACAACAGTAATTAATCCGTATCGGGCCCTTCAACAGATCAAATAGATTTGTCATCCGCCAAACATCACTCAAGGCAGGCTACTCTGCTATTAATATTTTTTACGTAGCAGGTTTATCACAATAATTTAAACATTATTATGTCTCCACGAAAGTAGGGTCAACGCCTGCATGCCATTGCAGATCGCCCCATCTCTCTTACTCCCAGCTACGACCCAAGACTGGGCGTCTCAAGCCATAACAAGGAACTTCATCGATATGCCCTTTGACGGATTTTTAGCCCCGCCTTCTAGTATAGTTGTGCTGACTAGAATACTGTACCACCATTTAATATATCATAATTATATCATAAATATAACTCAAATTCAATCATTCATTTTTTTAAATCATTTAGGTCTTAGAACTAAACTCTCCGTTAACGCTTTAAAAAACCTCGTATCTTTATCTCCCAAATTATCTAATATCTGGGTAGCATCGCTGCTATACTCTTCAACTTTTTCTTCTGCAGTATTTAAATCATAAAAGGTTAAAAAGGTAAGTTTTTTTATAGAGGAATCTTCTTCAAAATCCAGTATATCATCTCTTATTTGATATGCCATACCCAATCTATATCCAAATTCTCTCATAACTTCAATCTCTACATCTGTTGCACCACCTATTATCGCACCTGAAACCAATGCAGCTTGAATAAGACCTGCTGTTTTCGTCTTATACATAAAGATCAGCTTTTCTCTTGTCATCGTGTGGTGACTAGCTAAAAGATCTACTACTTGACCTCCTATCATTCCATTTATTCCAGAATATTTGCTAATTTCACTTAAAGCTTTAATATATCTTCTGCCATTATCTTTAAAATCAGTCCTATTATATATATCTTCAAGAACAAATTCAAACGCTAAATTCAAAAGTCCATCCCCAGATAAAATAGCCATAGCTTCACCAAACACTCTATGGTTAGTAGGCTTACCTCTTCTAAAATCATCATCATCCATTGAAGGCAAATCATCATGTATAAGCGAATAAGTATGTATCATCTCAACAGCAATTGCATATGGAATAGATCCCTTATATTCTCCTGAAAACATTTCACAACTCTTTAAGTTCATAATAGGCCTTAGCCTTTTTCCTCCAGTAAATATACTATAATCCATAGCTTCATATATTTTCTTTTGATAACATTGATCAGTTTCTAATATCTTTTTAATCTCTATATCTACTATTTTTTTAAATTTATCCAATTCCTTATAAAGATTCATATTACTCACCCAATGGGAATTTTACTTGTTCTATATTATCCATTTCTTTTTCAAGTATTAAAGTAACTTCCCCTTCAGCCTTATTAAGTAGTGAATTGCAATAATTGTATAAATTTACTCCCTCTTTAAAGTTATTCATAGAATCTTCAAGAGTATAATCATCTTTTTCAAGTTTTTCTAGTATAGATTTTAACTTTTCCATAGCCTGTTCATAAGTTAATTTATTTTCATTCATCTTTTATTACCCCCTTTAAATCACTAACTACAGCTTCTATCTTTCCATCCTTAAGATTAATATATATAGTATCATCTATATCTATATTTTTAATTGAATAAATAAGTTTATTGTCTCTATCTGTAAGTAGCCCATATCCCTTGTCTATTCCCAATAATGGATTTAAAAAATCTAAATTGGATTTTATCTTTATTAGTTCATCGTTTCTATTTGAAATTTTATTTTGTATTGAATGATTTAAATCCTTAAATATATTATCCATTTCCTGTTCTTTTTCTCTTAATCTATTTAAAGGGTTAAAATAATGTATGGTTTTTCTCAAGTATCTTATTTCACTTTGATGTCTAGATAAATATGTTTCAATTGTACTTTGAAGTTTATAATTCAAATCATTTATATTATTAATTAAATTATATATATCTGGTACACATAGTTCTGCTGCAGCAGATGGAGTTGGTGCTCTTAAATCTGAGACGAAATCTGCAATAGTAAAGTCAGTTTCATGCCCTACAGCTGATATGACAGGTGTTTTCATATCATATATAACTCTTGCAATATCTTCAGAATTAAAACAGAAAAGCTCATCTATAGATCCGCCACCTCTCCCCACGATAACAAGCTCTACATCATCTCTATTATCTAAATACTTAAGACCCTTTACTATTTCCATTGGAGCTTCGACACCTTGAACTAAAGAAGGGTATAATATTATATTACATGGCGGGTATCTTCTCTTTATAACATTTATAATATCCCTTATAGCTGCTCCTGTAGCAGAAGTAACTACACCTACAGTCTGTGGCATAAAAGGAATTGGTTTTTTATGAATTCCCTCAAATAAGCCTTCTTTTTCAAGCTTTCTCTTTAAATCTTCAAACTCTTTATATAATTCTCCAACCCCACTTTCTTTTAAATGTCTAACATATAGCTGATATTCACCTTCCTTTTCATATAATGAAATATAACCAGTTGCTATAAGCTTCATACCTTCTTTTGGATTGAAAATCAACTTTTCATTATCTCTTTTAAACATAACACATTTTATCTTGCCCTTTTCATCTTTAAGATTAAAATACATATGCCCACTATAGTGATGTTTATAGTTTGAAAGCTCTCCTTCAATACTTATATTGGATAGAATCATATCAGTTTGAAACACTCTCTTTATATAGTTGTTAACTTCATATACCTTTAAATATTTAACGCTCATATGTATTTCACCTCTTATTCTTCTTTATCTAAAGATCTTACAAAACCTCCTAAAACTCCATTAATAAACCTAAATGAATCTTCTGTACTATATTTTTTTGATATCTCTATAGCTTCATTTATAGAAACCTGAACTGGAATATCTTCTCTATAAATCATCTCATATATAGCAATCCGAAGTATGGAAAGATCTACCCTTGCAACCCTGTTTATTTCCCATCCCTGAAGATTTGCTTTTATATAATCATCAATAAATTCTAGGTTTTCAGTTATCTTTTCCACAGCATCTACTATATACTCTTTTTCTAAATCTCCAAAACTAAAGTTATCTAGGTAAATAGCTAATGATTCATCTGAATAATCATTATTCAAATTCATTTGATAGAGAACTTTCATAGTTCCTTCTCTTGCCTGTTTTCTTCCCATTATTTTCCTCCTTAAAACACCCTCTGATTTTCAGAGGGTATTTAAATCTAGTTTATCTCTTTTTCTTCCTTTAACTTTGGAAAACTTACATCTTGAATATTTACATTTACAGCTATTACTTGTAAACCAGTCATATTTTCAACAGTCTCCTTGACATTTTCCTGAACATTTTTCCCTACCTCGGAAAGCTTAACTCCATATTCAACCGTAATAAATAAATCTATAGTCGCTTCATTTTTATTTACTTCTACTTTTACACCTTTTGATAAGTTTTTCATACCCAACATTTCTGTAATTCCACCAGTAATCCCGCTATTCATGCTCACAACACCTTCAATCTTTCCTGCTGCAATACCTGCAATAATAGCAATCACATCATTAGAAATCTTAACAGAATTCTGTTCAGTACTTACCTTATTTAGTTCTTCATTCAAAACTAACACCTCCACTTTCCTCAATTCTTAAACCTATTATATCAAAGGAATATATCATTTACAAACATTTCTATTGGTTTTTCATTATTTTAACATTATTAGTATCGTATTCAGTTTCAGAGTTAACAATCTCCAATATTTTAACCATATCTTGTTCTTTTAATTCAGATGCAGACACGACTATTTTTATATCTTTTTCAGTTAGAAATACCAATGCATCATCATATCCTTTTCCCTTTATAAGACCTTCTATTTGAAGTTCCTTTTGCGAAGTATCTCCTATTCCCATTATCTCTCTTTGTGCATCTTCCCTCACTTTTTCATTTGTATTTAAATTGTTCACTATTTCATTTAACCTATCTATTAGAGATGCCCTGAGTTTATCTCTTGAAAGTCTATACTCAACAAAATAATTTTTAGACTCTTTGCTTGCTTCAGTATACATAGCTTCAAGGGCGTCTTCTTCATTTGCTTCAGTAGAATCAACTATATCTACCTCAGACTGTGGTATATCCTCCGATGCCACGAGCTCTTCTATTTCAGGTTGATCAATCCCTACATCTAAATTTTCTTGCCCATTCTGCATTTCCATTTCAGCCAATTCATGATTCTTGTATTCCTTAGATGACTTTTTTTGTGCTTGTTCTGTTAGCTGATGATTTAGATATCCAGTAAATACCAATAAAACTACTAATATACCTATAATTGCTGGCCTCTTAATCTTAAACATAATTATTCCCCCTTGTTTGAAAATATTTGAACTTTATTTCCACTAATATTTAATACAGTTTTTACAGCCTCATATAAACTTTCCTTTACTATACCATCATCTGCACCCTCAGCTACAACTATTACACCTTGCACCTTCGGTTTAACTTCTTTTATTACTAATAAAGTCTCATCATTGCCTTCAGTCACTACTTGAATAGTTACATCCTCCCGATTTACCTCTCTAGTGCCTCCTTCAGAATCCTCTTCAATTGTATTTTCAGTAGTTTTGGTAGTATTATTTGCTGTAATCTTTTCAGCACTGCTTTCAAGAGTTACCATCACATTTACTTTTCCTACCCCCTTTAGTTCTTTAAGTATCTTTATTAATTTTGTTTCTAAATAATCCCCATAATCTACTTCAATGTTACCCCTAGGGTCTATATTTCTTTCACTTTTCATTTCATCCATCTCTACATTTTTGCCATCTAAAAAAACATTTACTACTATTAAAACTATGATAGAAGCTATTAGTATTATGATTAAATTATTTATAAATTTTTTATTATTTATCTTTTCAAGATGTAATTTTATTTTTTCAAATATTTGTCTCATATTATCACCTTTCTATTGTTCTGTTGACTTTATAATTACCTTTTCACTATCTATAGAAAACCTTTGCCCAATTAGATTTTTCAATTTATTGTACTTTTTATCTTCATTAGTACTTTTTTCTAGTAGCTCACCATTCGAGTTTTGATTGATCTTAACAGTTGAAACATTGTCTATAGAAATCCTATCATCATCTTCTTCTATCTCTTTATTACCTAGCATTAAATTTATATATCTTATTTCTTCTTTATCTCTGTGTATCTCTAGATCAATATCTATATTCAACACAATATAGTCAGTATTTTCCATTATAATTTGAAGTACTTCACCTTTTATCTTTTCTATCACCAATGATTTTATAGTTTCCTCTTGACTAATATAAAAACCATCTTCATTCTTAATTTTTTCTTGCTCTCTTGTATAATTATATATACTATTGTTAAATTTAAAATCATATCTCATCAACTTAGCAAATGGACTTATAATAGTAAACATAATCAGTATTCCTATTACAAGTTCAATATACCTTTTCATATTACCCTTTGGCATCACAAGCTCTGCTATAGATATCAAAGTAAATAAAATTACTATATCCTTTATCCACAAACTAATTAATCCTATGCCATTCATCTCATCACCTACCTAAACATTAGGAAGTTATTGCCAGCTTCCACTATAATAGAAATAGTTATAAAAAACATAGTTGCAGCAGAAATTATGCTGACAAGTAAAAGTAGCAAAGATTTTGACACTTGACTAAAAAATTCAACTAAGTTTTTCGAACCAATAGGTTCAACTACCACTCCTATTAGCTTATATATAAATATAAGTACCGTTATTTTAATCACAGGCAATATACATATAAAGAGAATAATAAAAAGGCCAATAAATCCTATACCATTTTTTAATATTCCAGAACATCCAATAACAGCATCCACTGCATCAGAGAGGAATCTACCAACTATAGGTATAAATCTATCTATAGCAAATTTTGCAGTCCGTATAGTTAGTCCATCTATTTTCGTCCCCAAGCCATATATAGTTATGATACCTATAAATAAGGTAAATGCACCTGTTATTATAAAAGCTATTACTTGTCTACCAAGTTCTGATAGCTTACTAAACTCAACTCTATTAGATATATTACTAATAATGCTTATAATAAAAGAAAAATGTATAAGAGGTAATATCACTGATTTAATAACTGTAGCTATTAAATTTACAGATACAAGTATCATAGGATGAAATAATATCCTTGTATTAGGCCCTGAAACCGCTGTCAAAAGAGTTAAAAGTATAGGAAGTATAGCCTGCATAAAATTTGTCATCCTGTCTATGCTACTACTCGCAAGTTCCATTATCTGAGAAAAACTGCCTATCACTAGTATAGCAATCATTGAATACGCTATATAATTTGCTAAACTAGATATAGAGCTATTCTCAAATGTCGATTGCAAGTTTGTAAGTATAGAAGATATCAGAGTAATCACCAGTATCTTTGCAAGCAAACCAACAGATACACGAAGCTCATCTAAAAATAAAAATCCAAAAGATTGAACTAGATCACTCAAGCTTATTGATATTTCTCCTTTAATTAGACCTATTAAAAAATCCTTTATACCTATATTTGGAAGAAACTTGTTTTCGGATCTTACATCTTTAATTATTTCTTCCAATTCTTCTAAGTTCAAAATATCTATCTGGCTATCTATTATATTAAAACTCTCTTCTTGGCTATATACCTTACAGTTAATTGCAATAAAAATCCCTATCAAAACAAACAAAGTCTTTCTCATGATTTCACCTTCACGGAAGTATTTTAATTATTAACTCCATCAAAGCTAAAAGTATAGGTATGGAAAGAACCATAATAATCACCTTTCCTCCTAGCTCAATCTTCATTGCTATGCCATTTTCTCCTGCATCTCTAGATATCTGCGAACCAAATTCCACTAAATATGCCATACCAATTATTTTCAAAATAGTAGAAAAGTACATAAATTCAATATTTATTTTTCGTGCTAAATCATTTAATATCCTTATTACATAAGAAAGTTCTCCTAAAATCATAGAAAAAACTACTATCCCAGTTACAATACTTATATACAATGAAAACTCAGGTCTTGTCCCTTTAAGTAAGACAACAAGAAATGTCGCAACTACCCCTATTCCAACAATCTTAAAAATTTCCATAAACTTTTCTCCTCACTAAAGTTTAAACAGCACTTTTACATTGTCAAATAACTTAGCAACTAAATTAATTACAATGCCCAGTACTATCACAACTCCAATTAAAGTAGTAAGAAATGCATACTCCTCTTTTCCAGATTTCTCTAGCACAATATTTATCACTGCCACTAACATTCCTATTCCTGCAATCTTAAATATTAAATCTACCTCCATATTTTATCTCCCCTATAAAAGCATAATAATTATCCCCAGCCCAGATAATACTCCTAAATTTCTGTACATCTTTTCATTCTTATCTCGTTCATCTCTTGCTTCATCTATAAACCCATCCATTTGATCTAATATTAATGTAAGATTTTTTTCCTGATCAACTCTATCAGAACCTCCTATAACCCTACCAAGATCCATAAAAGCTTCAATCTCTTGCTTTTTAAAACAATAATCGCTATACATCTTCTCCTCTACATATAAAAAGCTATCAAAAGCTAATACTCTTTTATTACTTGCAAGATCATTTTCAATATCTTTAAATATATCTCTCACTTTTGGACTAGCCTTTCTATACACATTAGACAATGCCTCAGGAAGTGGCGTAGCACCATAGACAATCTCCGTTTCCAATATCTTTATAGCACCTTTTAAACTCACTAGATTTTCAAATCTCTTCACATAAATCCCACTATAAAGATATCCAAGTACAGTACACACAAGCACTATACATAGGTATAAAATTATTTTTAAAATCAACATATAATCACCATTCACTTATAAATAGACTTAAATGTATTTCCATCTAAGATATCTCTTATTGTGCCAACACCGTTCGAGTTGTCAAGTATGATATACCTTTCAAACACGCCGTCTTTTAATAACTTTTTCATGCTAGGTTTTTGTATTATCTGTCGCAAATCATTTCCATGAATAGTAGCAATTAACTTTATACCAGCCCTTAAGGCCTCCTGAATAGCTTCTACATCCTTATTGCCACCTATTTCATCAACAGCTATGATATCTGGAGACATAGACCTTATTGCCATCATAATGCCGTCACACTTCAAACAACCGTCTAACACATCTGTTCTTACTCCAATATTATTTTGGGGTAAAGATTTATACATACCTGCAATTTCTGACCTTTCATCAACTACACTTATCTTAAAGCCCCTAGCTATACTTGAAAACTCACCATCACTCAGATTTCTAATAATATCTCTTAAAAGGGTCGTCTTACCACATTGTGGAGGCGATATAATAAGTGTATTATAAAATTTATTTATACTGTTAGTTAAATAAGAAATTATAGAGTCTGATATACCTATTTTTTCCCTTGCAATTCTAATATTAAGAGATGAAATATCTCTTATAGTCTCAAGTCCATCTGGTCCATATATAACCTTTCCACCTATTCCAACCCTATGCCCCCCCTTTATAGTTATATAGCCACTCCTTATCTCTTCTTTGTAGGCATATACTGAATAATTAGTTATCAATTGGAAAGTATTATTTATATGAGTTTTATTTACCATAAAAATATTATGTATAGTATTTTTAGGCTTGCCACTCTTTGAAATAAAATAATCTTTTCCATTTGAATATATAGATAAGGGCCTATCATTTCTTATTCTTATTTCTTCTACATTTTCTTTGAATTCAACTGGCACCTTTATAAGTACTTCATTTAACTCCTCACATAAGTTTTCAATTAGCAATTCATAAATTTCCACCTTATCCCACATAACATGTCCTCCTTATATAAATTCTATGAAGTTATAAATTATTTATTCCAAAAAAATAAAAGCCCTAGGGCTTTTATTTTTTTAAAAACCCCTAAGGCCAAAACCTTAGGGGTTAGATATTAATATTTAATTATTATTCGTCTTCTCCATCTTCAAAATGGCAACAACAATCTTCATCATCACAACAATCTTCAAAATCAAAATCATCGAAGTCAAAATCATCATCATCGTAATCTTCTCCATAGATGTCTTCTTCTATATCTGCTAAATCTTCATCTATAAAGTTTACATACTCTTCTAAATCCATTTGATCCTCTATTGTCTCTGCCAATACATCCGCAAAATCTTCTAGTGTATCTACTATATGAAGAAGTAGTTTGCCTTCTTTTGAATTTTCTTCAATTCCTAGCCCTTCAGCTAATCCCTTTAAATAAGAAACTTTTTGTACTAAATAATCCATATTAACCCTCCTAAATTTATATTTTAACTTCATTATTACCTATTTCCTTGATAAATAATCACCAGTACGTGTATCTATCTTTATAACATCTCCTTGATTAATAAAAAGAGGAACTTGTAATGTCGCACCTGTCTCAACTGTAGCAGGTTTAGTAGCCCCTTGGGCAGTATCACCTTTTACCCCTGGTTCTGTTTCAGTCACTTCTAATTCTACAAAATTTGGTGGGATTACTTCAAATGCCTTTCCCTTATAAAATTTGATAGTTGCTCTTTCATTTTCCTTTAAATACACAATAGCTTCTTCAACAGCTTCCCTATCTAACGGTATCTGTTCATAAGTTTCATCATCCATAAAATAATATAGTGACCCATCATTGTATAAGTATTGCATTTCATTAGTTTCTATCATAGCTTTTGGGAATTTTTCACTAGGATTAAATGTAACATCCTTGGTTCCACCACTCATCACAGATCTTATCTTTGTCCTTACAAAAGCTGCTCCTTTGCCAGGCTTTACGTGTTGAAAATCCAGCACTTGATAGACATCTCCATCGTATTCAAAGGTTAAACCTTTTCTAAAATCGCCTGCTGATATCATGTATATATCTCCTCCTATAGTTGACTTTTCAAGTATTCAAGTTCTTCCAAACTAATTATACCAGTCTATTTAATTTAACTCAAGAATTAATTTTAATACATTTCAATTAATATTAATCATGCTTTGGATTTTCCTTAACAGTCTCTATAGCATTAGTCACAGCTAATACAATGTCAGTTTTAAATTGATAACTCATATTGTTTGCCTTACTATAAACTTCACCTTTTTCACTTACCACATAATTAGGTCTCAAATGATTTAAAGCTATAGCTGCCATATCTATCCTACACTTATCACATTTACAAACATCATCCATTTCACTTAATACACTATCGAGCACATGAATAACTTCTTCTTCCATTAAATTAACTAACATAATTATCCCCCTATCAATTGCTTTTTATTAAATCTATTTTTACATCTAAAAATCCTGGTATATAGGTACCATATTTATATATCCATTTACTATTGTATTTTAAATCTAAAAGATCAGGATTATTGACCACATCTTCATTATTTATATATATAATCATTCCATTAAGATTTACCCCTTCACTTATATCTAATTCTCCCCCATTAATTATCATTATACCATTAAATTGAAGTTCTGTGGAAACAATTATATCTCCTTCAATATAAATAACTCCATATAAAATAATCTTATTCTGCATACCCGGTTTAGATATACTTAGCTCAATACTTTCTCCATTATGCTTTTTCCCTATAATAAAAACTTCTTTTTTATTTACAGCTTCAATATATGAACTCTCCATAGTATTCCTTTTGCAAATTAACTTATCAGGAGTTAAATTGATAATATCATAATCTTCAGTTTCAAATCCATACATATTATCATATATATTTGAATCTTTTACACTTATATTACTTTCTATATTAAGCAATAGAGATTTTAAAGGCTCTATATCTTCAACTTTAGAGTTATATACATCAAGAGTCGGATTTTTTGATTCAAATAAACTATTTACCAAAGTAAGAATAGATTTTACTTCTGTTTTGGTTTTATTTACTATCGATTCAGATTTAAGAAATAAACATCTTCTATCATCTATATCCTTAAGTTTTAATTCGATTTTAGAATTAATATCTCCATCTTCTAAATCTATCTGATCTATTGTTATTGGTTTCGGAACAAAATTAGTCTTTCTAAATAATCCCAATAAGTTTGGAATTAATTGTTCTTCAAAATACTTATCTTCAGTACACATGAGAATCTTAGCTTCAGAATTATAAAAGGACTGTACATTATTTTTCGAACAAGATAATATTGAGGTCTCAAGACTAACGATATATATTAAATACACTATTATAGAAATCATTAATGTAAATACAATTAAAATAAATATGGAAATAAATCCTCCATCTTTCTTCATAGAATCCTCCAATAATTAACAGTCTATACTACATCTAATGTATATATCCGCTTTAATATTTAGAGACGCTTTATTATTATTTGAGTACTTAAAATTAAAATCCAAATTAATCATACCATTTTCCTTATCAAGCTTTGTATTTCCTATATTATCGACCAATCTGCATATTTCATTATAGCCTTTAAAATGACCATAAGATGGATACTTCCCTTTTATACTATCACATGTCACCCTAATTAATTTCCCATTGTCAGTGTGATATGTCACATACTTGTAAATCTCATTATCAATAAATACAAGTAAAAAACCTATATTAGTAGGGTATTTTAAATTCAAGTTTTTTATTTTATCTTGAGAAACTACTATATCAGCAGATTTCACTTCCTCTTTTATGTATTCAATTCCATATCTAGCATTTAAAAAAACTTCGTCTTTCTCCTCAACAAATTCACATGATTTAAGAGAAAAATCAAGCATAGAACATATAGGTAAGATAATAATAGAACACATTCCCAATACTAAAATCAATTCAATTAGCGTAAATCCTTTATTTCTTTTGTAAAAATGCTTTATATTCAATTTCTTCATGTTTTTCTCCCTTTTCATAGGATACTAAAACGGATACAATCCACAGTCCTTCATTTTTTTCTTCTTTAGATATTTGAATCTTATAGTCTTTATCTTCAATAGTTGAAATACTTAAAGATGCCTCACTTGAATCTGAAAATATATCTATTACATCTTTTACTTTTGTATTATATATATATAGTTCTTCCTCGCTATCTTCTTTAAAAGCTTTTAGTTTCTCTATAGTCATTTCACCAATATGCATCATTTCAAGTTTCAAATTATTTCTATCTATTATACCCAGGGAAGTTTGAAAAATCGGAAAAATAGTAATCGTCAATAAACCTAATAAAAACAGTGCCATCATAACTTCTACCAAAGTAAATCCATTGTTATTCATAAGTTTCTCCAAACTTTATTTTTTTATCTTCAAATTTACACTTCCTGTTGCCGGTGCAATAGTTATTTCTATCTTTTGCTTTTTCTTATTAGAGAGATTAATAGTAGTACCCTGATCAGGTGATCCTGTAGCCTTAAAGGTAATAATATTTTTAAGTTGAATTTCTTTTAATTTAATTCCATCTTTAAACCTTACAACCTTAACACTTTCTTGTTTACCCTTAATTAAACTTTCCTTTGAAATTGAATAACCATTATTTTCACCATCTAATGCCAATATATAAAAACAATTTTCAGCTACAGCACTATTTCTAGCAAATAATATATCCCTTCTAAATGTCTTTAATTCGTTTTTTTCTCTAGTATTAAATATTATATTTGTACTAGGTACAGCCATACATAAAACAATAGCAAACAAAGCTAACACCACTATAAGTTCTATCAGTGTATAGCCCCATTTGCCTTTAATGTCTAATATTTCCATTGATACAAATTATAGAGCATATATGAGAATTCTGCTCTTGTAATCCTGTTGTCATAGCTATCATAACTTGAAGATCTTATCTTTTTATCATACATCATTTTTTCAGCATATTTAGACCATCTAAAATTAAAATCATTTAACACTCTCTTCATAATGATATCAACTTCTTTGTAGGTAATGTTATTATAAGGCCTAAAATACTTATCTGGATAGCCAATAATATAATTATGAGACAGACCATATCCTATATGCTTAATACTAAATTTATTAAATGTCCCTTGATCTTTAAAAAACTTGGTATTAGAAGTATCATATGGCAAATACCACTCGTATAATCTGCCAAGCAAAACTAAAAATTCTGCCCTAGTTATATATTGATCAGGCTTGAAAGTTTTATCAGGATACCCACTTATGACATCTCTCCTAATATAGGCTGTTATCTCATCTTTTGCCCAATGTCCCCTAATATCATAAAAAACTTCTGTCTCCTTATCAACTAAAACCCCAAAAATATTTCCATTTGCACTTATAGCACTTGGATTTACATATGTTGAAATCACCCCATCTTCAATAGTAGAGGTTAAATAGTACCATTTGTTTTCATCTAACACATATATGCCACCATCTTTGTCACCATAGTATTCAAAAGATATCTTTATCTTTTTATCCTTAGAAGAAGCTCCCGATGGATTTAACATACTCACTCTATAATAATCAGAAGCAGAAATATATCTGCTATCAATAGAATAATTTCCATTTAAATTATCTATATTTAAAATAACAGGCTTGTAATATATTCCTGGATCTACTTCAACTGCAAATCCACCACCTAAGCTTTCAATATTCCCTCCTGCAATAGGAACAGTTTGAGAAGTAGTTTTATTTATTGCACTATCTTGACTTAGTTGTTTGTAATTCTCAGTATATCCTTTAGAATATCCATCCCAAAATCCATTTATAAAGCTATCCCTATACTTAGTAGTCTGATACATTAAATTATACTCTGAAATGATAGAAGAAGAAAGAGGCTGTGACCTTTCCCAATCATTAGATGCCTTCATCATATGATCCATACTTGCCTGAATTTCTCCTTTAGTTTGCCCTATAGCTAATCCATTTTCATATGCACTTGAGTCTTCTAGTACTTTAGCACTATTTTTCGCCTCTCTAAATCCACTCAGATATGCTTCCTCATAAGCATTCTTAAAGCCATTGATAAATCCCCTAGTATAGTCTGCATTATCTTTATTTAGAGAATATTCCACAGATATTTTACCCTCACTAGGCATATTTCTATTAAAATCAGAATCTTTTCCTTCATAGTAATCCTTTGCACCAAAAACCTTACCTACCATAGAGCCAAAAGTAGTACCATCTGTTTTTCCAGTTTCCATACTTGCTTTTTTCTTTCCAAAATGAGCATTATAATATGCTTTTCCATATCCGATTTCAAAGTTAATTTCAAATTGCTCTATAAACTTATCTCTTTCATGATAAGGTAAGCTCCTAAGATCAAATAGAGAATTGATTTCAGAATTACTAGGCATAGCCCTGCTCCAATCAGGCCTATTGCCCCCTTCGTAATCTCTAATGCCTGCCATCTCACCATACATCATTCCAAAAGAAGCTCCAAAACCTGCACTAATAGCTTCAGGCGTCTTTGTATCTTCACCCGCTTTTATCACTTCCTTATATCCAACTTCAAAACCTTTTCTATAGCCATCTACAAAAAGCAATATATAATCCTTACTCTTGTCTTTTAAAGTCTCATAATTACTAGTAGTTATTTGTGCATCTGTAAGCTTAGCTTTTTCATAAGAAATAAAAGTTTTGTCAGCATTGCTCTTAGCTGCAAGACTTTTACCATCACTATATCCTTTAGAATAGCCATCTTGATACATTGATTCATTACCAATAATTTCTTCATAGCCCTTTTTAAATCCATCAAGATAGCCTTCAATAAAATCCTTTATATAGGCTTCATTTTTACTTGCTAAATATTCCTTAAATTTATCTTTTATTTTTTTTTCAGTTGGTTTAATCATATTATAAGGTTTTAATTGATTTAATCTCTTATAGCTTTCAGCCTCCGCTTTACCATCGTCATAGCCTTTATCGTGTCCATCTTTTTCAGCAGCTTCATTGATATTACCTATATTGGTTTCTCTATAAGTCTTTTCATATCCTTCTCTAAAAGAAATCTTAAAATAAGTAATAAAAGCTTCTCTATACTCCTTGGTATCTTTCTCTAGATTATAATTTTTCACAATCACTGAATCATCTGGCAAATGACGATTATAATCTATATTTTTATTTTCTTCTGCATCCTTTTTACCAAAAAAATCACCCAGAGAACTTCCTATAGACAAGCCATCTGCTTTTCCCTTTTCAGCTGAATCAGCTACTGGTTTTAAATTAGCCTCTTCAAAAGCTTTTAAATAAGATTCTCTATAAGATTCTTTAAATTCTTCAAGAAACTTAATTTGATAATCTTTGGGTTCTATCTTTAAATTGTACATTTCAATAATTTCATTATCATTTGGAAAATTTCTTTGCCAATCAGAAATATATCCCTTTCTAAAATCTGTTTCTCCTTCAATTTCTCCTAATTTTGAACCTAATGTTTTACCATAGGTGCTCTTACCATCAATAAACCCTTTTATATATCCTTCTAGAAAATCATCCTTGTATTTTCCATCATATAAATTCTTTATCTGCTCAAAAGAAGGCATTTTAATTGAATCCCCTTTATCTTCCTGTCCTTTTATATATCCAGCATCGTAAGCAGATTGTTTTGTCTCTTCTTTTTCATCTTCAGCTAAAACTGCAATACTAGTAAATAATATTGTTATTATTAATATAATAGATATCAATCTAGTCTTTTTCATATATTCACCTTCTTAATGTTTTTTTAATACAAGAACTTTTCCAACCGGCAATATATCTCCAGTCTTTAATTCATTTAACTTTCTAATCTCATCTTTATAAGTTTTAACTCCATAGTAATTTTCACTTATCTTTTCCAAAGTATCGCCCCTATCTACTACATGAAAAATAAAGTCTCCTATACTACTGTCATTTCCATCTTCATCTATATTTCTAGTATACATAGCTTCAAGTTTATCAATCAAAAGCACTCCATAGTTATCTCTATCGCTTGGAATTTCAAGATAAAGTCTTTCAAGTTTAAGTGGATAAAGAGATAGCTCTTCAGGAGGATTTGTTTCTATGTATTTCCAGCCTGTCCACCCTATGCCCTCTGTAAAAGGAACAAGTATATCTTCACCCATTTGTCCTTTAAATCCAATACCAAAAGTCACTGGAGAATAATCATATGAATATATCCATATTCCAATGCTATTTGGAGGATATTTAAGAACTATTCTGTTTTTTGTAACATCTATAAAGGCCCTATTTTCCTCGTCTATAGCAATTATATTGTATTCTAACTTTAGCGAATGTCTCTTTGATTTAGAATTAGTAGACAAACTAACATCGCCCTTTACTAATTCCTGCGAAGGTACAAAATAGCAATTTCTAGATTCAAAATCCAAAAGTATGTCCTCAATATAAGGTTTTAATTCTACCTCATCTGCATCAAGTTCTCCTTCTTCAGACATTCCTTTCTCATAACTTTCATAGCCTGAAAAAGGATTGTCCTTTTCCTTGGCAGAACTTGTATCTATGTAAATTATATCTTTATCAGACTCTGCTATACCATCTAAGCTGTATATCTTAAGATCCATATTCCCATTTAAATTTCCATCAGATGACCTATCTATAGATAAATAATTTACAGCTATCTTTCTAGGACTATTTTTAATAGAATCAAGTATGTCGATTATACCTTGATACTTTCCACTATAGGGAATAGATATATCCATACTCCTTACTTGGAAATCTTCAAAATCCGTCATAGAAGGCCTACTGAAGCTAATATCTTGAATCTCTACATCTTCATGACTTGTTAAATCATTTAAAAGATAAATTATCTGCGCTTGATCTAATGTTGGAAAATAACTTGCAATTATCTTCTTTTTCTTCTCATTTAAATCATACCATTCATTGTTTATAGATTTCTCTCTTCTTAAAATTAAGTTTATATCTTGTATCGCTGCTTCATATTCAATCTTTTCTAAACTTAAAGCCTTCATTTTTTCAACTTGAGCAATATAAATAAATCTATATGATAACCAAAATAAAATAACAATTCCAAGCAATATAAGTAATATTTTTTCTTTTTTTGTTAATTGCCTAATCTTCCGCTTCCTCAACGATTTCGCCATCTCCTATCACATCCTCTGTCATTATATTTATATTGAAATTGTAATGATTATCTTGATTAGATATATTCGATATAAACACATCACCTAAATCAATATCTTCAAGTCCCCTTCCAAATTCAGCTATACTCCAATTGTCTTCTGCAATCCCAACTATTTGTATATCAGATGCGCTTATAGAAATAGACGTAATAAAAACCTCATTCGGCATCTTGCGAGTTATATCTTCCAATAAGTTAGAAGCTATCTTATCAGTTTTTTGAAGGCTTTCATCTAACATCACTATCTTGTCAACGGACTCTCTAAACTCTTCCACTTCTGCTTGTTTTTCTTTTATCTCTTCTATCTTTTGTAGAGTCTGTTCATTGTCACCTATTTCCTTTAAACTCGCAATAGTCTTTTCTTCTTGCCTTATTAAAATATAGTTAAAAACAGAATAGACAAAGACTATAATTACAATAAGTATACCCAGAGAAGCGTAAACAAGCTTTCGATCAACTTTAAACTCTCTTTTTTCTATGTAAGGTTCAAAAAAATTTAAATCCTTCATCATTTCACCTCATCTCTACGAATAAGACCACCTATTGCATTTGCATAAAGAGATAAGTCTCCATCAAATTTCACCTTATCTAAAGATTGAAGTCTTATACTTTCAATATTTAAGTTTTCTGAAAATACATCGGCTACTCCAGGAATCTTCGAATATCCTCCATGTAATACAATCAAATCTATTGCATTTCTTGAATTACGAGTAGTATAATACCTGGTTACACTTTCAATTTTCTCTATCAGAGTTTCAAAAGATGAACGAGTTAAATTAAGCATCCTATTGTAATCGTCAAATTCTTGATTTATATGATTGATATTTTCAATTGCTTTGATTTTTTTTTCAGCTTCTTCTAATGAAAAATCAAATAGATTTCTTAAACTATTATATAATGTACTAGCACCAATATCAATAGTTCTAGTGACTTCTATATTTCCATCTTGCACTATAGAAATAGAAGTATTAGTATTCCCAAGATCAATAGCAGCTATAGTTTGT
Organism: uncultured Tissierellaceae bacterium; assembly: GCA_964428475.1. Classification (GTDB taxonomy): domain Bacteria; phylum Bacillota; class Clostridia; order Tissierellales; family Tissierellaceae; genus JARICQ01. The sequence goes on along the minus strand of CAYRYO010000001.1, from coordinate 77,935 downwards.
CCACTAATAGGATGAGTTCCATTTATAGTGGTGTTGAAATTTAGCAACTTTGCTATAGCATTACCTTGGAAATCTAGGATTTCTGGTTTTAGGGTAGATTCTTTTATTAGGTCTAAATGACTTATAACCATCTCTTTTGGTATAGCTACTAGGAGTATACGAAGCTTTTCGGTTCCTTCTGTTTCTATGGTGCCTATAGTAAGGTGATTTACTACATAATCATCTGGATTAATAGGAAGAAATTCAGATAGTTGAAAATCAACAATGGACTGTATTTCATCTTCTGATAGCCTTGGTATATTTACTTCTCTGGTGATGATTGATGTGCTGTTGATGATAGCTGTTGACGATAGTTTATTGTTAATTTTTGAGGACTTTAGCCTTTCTTTTATATCATTAGATAGATTAATTGTATTTATTATTTTCCCATTTTCATATATGTTTTGAGGAGTTTTTAAAATATAGTTTTTAGATATAGTTATGGTATCTTTTGTAGCTTGTCCTTCTACTATTTTGATTTCAGATGAACCAAAATCTATTGATAATATTTTTTTATTGGAATTAAATAATTTCAAATGCTGTACCTCCTTTTAGTTGGTTAGTTTGTTATCTATTTGTAAAGTTTTTTGATATTATAATTTTCTATGTTTTCTTTAGAAGATATTAATATTATATCAGCTAATTGGTATAAATTACAAATCTAGCTTATATTTTATTTTCTAGCTACATGGTCATTTACTTCTTTCCATTCATGGATTTCCCAACCAACATTGGTAGGTTCTATTATATGTGGTGGATAGTTATATAGCATACGAGGGTCATGTATATACTCTTTATTATATCCATGGATAACACTTCCATTAGATCCAATACTTCCGACAGGTAGTCTTTCCCTCTGAGTAATATTCCCCCATATTTTAATCTCACCTCTTGGATTTCCTCTATTGTATGACTCAAATCCAAACCCACTATTAATTGAAAATAAAGCAGCATGTATTGTAATATCTTGGGGTGCAAAATCATATTCATAAGACTCTTTAACCCATTCTTTATTCCATCCAAACCAACTACTATCTAGCCTCCATTTAAAATTCCAGTAATTATCACTTAAATCTGATCTCAACGCTCTTTTGGGCCATCCATAATGTAATATTAATATTTCATTATTAGCAATTAAACCTAACATATCATCTCCATTAGCCGACCTAGTCATCTTACCATTCGATAAACTAAATGTAGTTTTAGAATATCTGATACCACCCTTTTCTGGGTAATCTCTCCATTTGCCATCACTCCATTTAAACGATTGAGGTGGTTGATTTGGTTTTTTCGAGAAATTATTCATATTATCATTATCATAATCATACCAGTTAGTTGGATCATCATATGTTATATAAACATTATTTTCTGCACCTATAGTCAATTCACCCTCTAGTTCACCTGATATAAATATGTTTCCAGCTTTTATATCAAACTTCCCAGTACCGCCACCTTGATCTTTTTCAACATATATTACTTTGTTCTTTATTGATGATATTGAAATTGTTTTTATTTTATCTACAGAATCATTACCATTTCTAATTTTAATATTTTTACCATCTAAATATATACAAGTTCTACCTTTAAAAACCATATTATCTTTTTCAGCCCATGTTTTTAAATCCTTATTATGATTTGGGAAATCCAAAGTATTTGTTTTTTCTGGTTGCAAAGGATTTTTTACCTTGAAATCAGGTGAATAGTTGGTGCCTTTTTTCAGCTGACCAGAATAACTTACCGTGTCATAAAATATTGGATTTTGTTGTATTCTAATATCTTTATTAGTATGTAAAGGTCCTAAACTTTCATCTCCTTTTGTCCACCAAATATTATCACCATCGCTATCACTTACATAAACATGATGTACGAATTGTTTTTTTCGGATTTTTGCTATAATAGTTCTCTTAATATCAGGATTTTCTTTTGTCCAACCAGTGGATTTAATAACTACAAACCTATCTTCATCATCGGGCCTTTCAACCTCTAGTCTGTAAAATCCATTTTGGAATTCAATATCTTTATTCATCATATCTTTGCTATCTTGAGTCAAATAAAATTCTGGGTCATCATTTAAATGCCAAAGATATTTATTGTATCCAGACTCTGCATATTCAAAGGATATTTTTGACTGTTTATCTAATGAATTTAATTTAGTTTGTGTATTAGTCATAAATAACAAGACAACACCAAATATTGTTGTAATTACGAGAGCAATTAATACCATAGGCAATGCTATTCCATTGTTATTAAATCTTTTTCTCAATTATTCCACTCCTTTAGTTTGCTTCGGCTCTACTTTTTGTTACAAGTCCAATACTTAACTTAATTTCCTTGTCATTATAATCACTTTTAACATTAAGATTTATAGTAGTTTTTTTTCTATGGTCTTTAATTTTATTGGTCACTATATTAACATCTGTTTTTTTTACATCTAGTATCTCATTTATAAAATCTTTTTCTTCTACATTGTTTAAAACTACTTGTCTATTAATCCAATCATTACCATAGGTATATGGATATTGATTTTGAGAACTTAGTTTAGAATATTTAACTTCCCTTATTAATTCATTGCCAACAATCATATATCTTACAATTTCAGGGATATTATCTCCATTTATATCTGTATATATATGAAGTTCCCTTCCATTTATTTTTTCTATAACATCCTTATTTTCATTTGCTTTTCTAGCTTGATTTGCTTCTTTTTGAATGTTTGTCTGGAAAATTTTCATTTGTTCATAAATAGAAAAACTATCTTTAGTATAAAGAAAGTTCTTACTAGTAATAAAGATAATATTAAATGCAACAATTAAAATTATTGATATAAGTGGTATTACTAAAAGAAGTTCTATTAAAGTAAATCCCCTGCTTTTTTTCTTGGATTTAAAAGTATTGTCAAGCATCATAATACACCTCACTTCTTCTATTTTTCAAAGTATCTTAATGTTATGAAATTTATGTCAGCTATCATTCCTAATCCATTACTATCAATTATTGATTCATTTAATATAAATCTAATACTTTCACCATTTAATATATTATAATCAGTATTCAAAGTTATTCTATATTTATTATTATCTGCGATCTTTCTTATTTCATTGACTGTAAAAAGAATCTGATTGTCACCATCATATAAAGAAAAATCGAACTTAGTAGCTTCACTTTCGTTACTTTCTATTTGTTCTGAAATAATTGATTTTGGGAATATAACCTCAATATCCATTGTATTATTGTTTTTATCATACATATATATATTCTCTGGACCTTCTTGACTTTCTAAAACATATCCTAATGTTAGGTGTTTAGTTGTAGGTTTGTTATAATTATATGAAAATACTCCGTTCCAAACTCTTCTGGTGTCTTTTTCTATTAATTTATATTCTACATCTTCATATAATATAGAATGATTATAGGTCCATGCTCTCCAAATTTTCAATTTATCTAGATTAGTTAAGTTTATTTTTAAATTTAGGTCTAAAACTTCGCCTTCAGGTGAAGTGTATATAGGTTCTAGTTTTAATTCACTATTTAATAATATCTGATCTGTAACATCATGTATTTCTATATATCCAGGGTAATCTACGAATACACTATGTTCTATATAAGCTTCTTCAGAATTGTTTATTTCAATTAAATCATATGATTCCCATTTAGAACTAGGAAAATTATCTTTGACACTATTAGGTTTGCTCATCATGTCTCCAATTTGCCATTCTTTTGCTTTAACTTGATATTCATCGTTTTCTAACCCAACAAATACTGCCTCGCCGTTTTCATCTGTCCTTGCCCAGTTTCTTAAACTTGTGCCTGTTTCATTGTAGATTTCTATTTTTACATTTTTTGTTAACTCTGTAAAATCATGTCCTTTAAAAGCTTTTACTTTAAATGGAGTAGTATTATCTGGCCTTCTTTCTCCTTCAAAAGCTATAAGACTTCCTATAACAGAATATTCTTTTTCTGTTCTTGTAACAGGATCTATTGCTTTAACAGTAACATCTACTTTTCGAAGAGCATTTGCAACAATTTCACCAGTAGTTGAAACACCGGATTCCCAATAAATATTTGTTAGAATATTGTAATTTATACCATCTATGACTTTAGGATTAGTATTAATCTCATTCATAAATAAGTCTTCTTCTACTATACCTTCTACACTAATACCATCTTTCCCTGGTGGGAAATATTTTCCTTTCAGTTCTAGTTCAGTATTATAATCTAATGTTTTAAGCCATTCAACTTGTGTATAAGCAATGCTATTAGCATTTTGTCTAATAGTATTCCATTTAGCAAATCTCGCGGAATATATCGACATAGGCAAAATGGCTATAGTTATTATGCCTAAAAGCATAATAGCTATCATAACTTCTATAAGTGTTAATCCTTTTCTTCTATTAATTCTCATAATCTACGCTCCTAATATAAAAAACTTGTACTATACCACCCAATCAATCCTTCTCCCCAAAACAATGTTATCATAAACCCAAGTACTATAAATGGTCCAAATGGTATTGGATCCTTTCTTGTCTTTAGTTTTGTTGCTAGTAAAAATATCGATATAACTCCACCTAATATAAAGGATAAGAATATAGTTAATAGTATATGTTTTACTCCAAGTACAAATCCCAATGCTCCTATTAGTGTAACATCTCCGCCACCCATTCCACCTTTTGAAAGAATAACTATAAGTAAAAATATTCCTCCAGCTAATATAAGTCCTCCTATTGAATCAATTAAATTCATGTGAGTCTTATTTATTATATAATTTAATGTTTTATGTATTATTGATAGTATTAGTAATGTAATTACTAAACTATCCGGTATAATCATCTCTTTTAAATCTATTAATGTAGTCACTATAAGTGTTGATGATATAAGTGCGTAGAATATAAAATCTATTGATAGCTTGAATTTATAAAATAATAATAAATATATAAGTGCGTTAAATAGTTCTATCATTGGATATTGTGGTAATATTTTATCACCGCAGTATCTACACTTTCCTTTTAAGGTAATATATGAAAACACTGGTATATTGTCGTACCATTTAAGACTTGTATTGCAGCTTGGGCAATGGGATGATGGGAAAACTATACTTTCTTCTCTTGGTATTCTATATATACATACATTTAAAAATGATCCTATTAATAGTCCGTATATAAATATTAGTATAATCATAAGTAACTCCTTTGCTATAATGTTAATTTTATATATTATGTATTTTGAATAAGAAGTACAATTTCTATAATTGTACTTCTTATTCATTTATTAAATTAATCTTTGGACAAAATTTGAGTGGAACCCGGTACCTTCTGTGCCTGCATTTGTGAAGTACCGTGATTATTCAGATGCACTTACTGCAAATGCACTTACTGTAATATTACCGTCTTCATCTATTACAACACTATATTCTTCACCATCATCATATGAATCATCGGTTATTCCTGAAGGTACTTTAGGCCAAGCTTGTAGATAGTCTTTCCACTTATCCTCATCTCCATCTCCTAATGTACTATCATCTGATTTAGTTCCACCCTTAGCTGACCAAGTAACTTCTTTTGCTCCTTCAGTAGCAATGAAAGTAGTCGCTGCCCCTTCTAATGTTCTTATATTTGCCTCATGAGCTGTATCAGCAGCCTTACCTCTTGAGCCACTTAACTTTGGCACTGCTATAGCCGCCAATATTCCCAATATCGCAATAACAACTACTAACTCAACTAATGTAAAACCCTTCTTGTTTCTCTTCTTATTAATCCATTTCATCATAAACATTTCCTCCTTTGAATTTAAAAATTTTAAATAATTCCCTTCTAGCAATCTATTCCCTGCATCACCACCTTTGCGTGGACAAGGTCCACGAATTTCACATTATTAATTCTTAATTAAAACAAAACGTCTCCTTGCAGCCAAGATACAAAAGCTCTTATCTTTAATTTTTTATATTAAAAAACTGCATAAAAGATCATTCTCAATTTATGCAGCCGAACGATCATTTTATCCAAGGATAAATTAGACTCTGGCTTTGCGTCAATAGGTTTCCCCACCTTTGCCCAGGTAATATTCAAATTTCTACATTTTCACGGTTTAAATTTACAATTCACAATTCAACATTCACAATTGGCGAAGCCTACTATATAGTATTGACCATATCAAACATTGGCATTGCCATTGCTATTACTATAAATCCAATAACTATAGCCATTGCTACTAGCATTACTGGTTCCATCAATGCTGTCATTTTGTTTAAGGCTGTTTCTACTTCTTCGTCATAGAAGTCCGCTGTCTTATAGAGTATATCATCTAAACTTCCAGATTCCTCACCTACTCTTATCATTGAGTCTACCATAGGTGGAAATACTCCTACTTCGTGTACTGCACGTGACAATGATACTCCTTTTCTTACATTTTCTGATGAATTTTCTAATCTATCTTGTACTACTGTGTTTCCAACTACTCTTCCTACTATTTCTATGGATTCTATCAGCGGAATTCCACTTGCCATTAGAGTAGATAATGTTCTTGTAAATCTTGATGTAATTATTTTTTTGTTTGTATCTTTTACTATTGGTATTTTTAGTTTTAATCCATCTATCATTCTCATACCTGCAGGATTTTTTTTATAAAATATAAATCCTACTATAAGTCCAATTAAAGCTAATAAAAATATATACCAGTATTCTGTCAACCCATTGCTAATTACAAGCAATGCTCTAGTAGGTGCCGGTAGTAATTGTCCACTTGATTCAAACATACCTATAAATGTAGGCATTACTGCTACAAGAAGAAATATAACTACGGCTACTGATACTACAGCTAGAGCTATAGGATATATCATTGCTGATTTTATTTTATTTTCCAATTTATTTTCTTTTTCAAAATGCACTGCCATTCTCTCCATTATGGTATCTAAGTTACCACTTATTTCACCAGCTTCTACCATATTCACTAATAACGATGGAAAAGCATTTCTATGCTTTTTCATTGCTTGTGAAAGGGTAGTTCCCTTTTGCACATCTTCATGTATTTCAGCTAATGATTTTACTAGAGTTTTGTTTTCTGATTGTTTTTGTAATATATCCATGCATTTTACTATGCCTATACCTGCATCTAACATGGTGTAGAATTGTCTACAAAATACTGCTAAGTCCTTTTTCTTTACTTTTTGAGCAAATATATTTACCTGTGCATCTGCTTCAATATCTGCCTCTATCTTTATTGGCAGATATTGATTTCCCTTTAGCATAGCAATCACATCAGATTCATTTTCACTTTCATATACGCCTTCAAGTATTTCTCCACTTTGAGATACCGCTTTGTATTTATATATCAACTACATCCCTCCTATAGTAGATAGCGCATGATATATTCCCTATTTACCCCTTGATTTAAAGCCGTTTCTCTTGATATTTTCCCATTTTTATATAGCTCTAAAAGAGAATTATCCATAGTTTGCATTCCAAATTTTGCTCCAGTTTGTATAGCTGTATCTATTTGATGAATTTTACCTTCGCGTATTAGATTGTTTATTGCGGGAGTTGTTTTCATTACTTCAAATGCTGCAATTCTTCCTTTTTCATCTTGAGTGGGTAATAGTTGCTGCGATATTATTCCCTGCATTACACTTGAGAGTTGAACCCGTATTTGTTGTTGCTGATGAGGTGGAAATACATCTATTATTCTATCTATTGTTTTTGCTGAACCAACTGTATGAAGGGTTGAAAATACTAGATGCCCTGTTTCAGCCGCAGTGATAGCTATAGATATAGTATCTAAATCTCTCATCTCTCCTACTAGTATTACATCTGGGTCTTGTCTAAGAGCCGCTCTTAGTGCATTTGAAAAATCCTCTGAATCAGTTCCTATTTCTCTCTGATTTACTATGCTATTACCATGTCTGTGCAAGTATTCTATTGGATCTTCCAAGGTTAGTATATGACAATTTCTCTCTTTGTTTATTTGATTTATGATAGATGCAAGAGTCGTTGATTTTCCGCTTCCCGTAGGTCCTGTAACTAGTACTAATCCTCTAGGAAGTCTTGCAAATTCGCTGACAACCTTTGGAAGACCCAATTCTTCCATACTAGGTATTTTAAGCGGAATTATTCTAAGTGCCATTCCATAGCTTCCTCTTTGCTTGTAAGCATTTATTCTAAATCTACCTATACCTGGACTAGAAAAAGATGTATCTACTTCACCCTTTTCTTCTAATACCTTTATTAGTTTTTCATTTAATGACTTATATACAAGTTCTTTTGTTTCTTCTGGGTATAATATTTCTTGTTCTAATCTTGTCAATTTTCCATTTATTCTAAGTATAGGTGGAATCCCTACTGTTACATGAATATCTGATGCTTTTCTATCTACTCCTATTTGTACCAGATCTAATAGTTCCATTCTTTACCTCCTATCCTAGAGTAAATCCTACCCTTAAGGTTTCTTCATATGAAGTTTCACCTTCTATAGTTCTTCTAGATACTGAGTCTAAAAGAGTAGTCATTCCATTTTTAATTGCTTCATCCCTTATTTCATCCACATTTCCCTTTTTATCTATTATATTTCTGATGTTTCCACTTATAGGCATTATTTCATGCACTGCCCCTCTGCCCTTATAACCTTCATTGCATGCGGAACACCCTACTGCTTTGTAAAGTGTGAGTTCTTCTCCCTTATCTATTCCAAGTACTTCTTTTTCTAAATCTGAGGCTAAGTATTTTTGTTTGCATTTGGGACATAACAATTTTACAAGTCTTTGAGATATTATTCCTATTACTGATGAAGATACCAAGTATTCTGCTATACCCATATCTGTAAGTCTTGCAACTGTAGATGGACTATCATTTGTATGAAGAGTTGATAGTACAAGATGTCCTGTAATGGCTGCTCTAGTTGCTATCTCTGCTGTTTCTCCATCTCTAATTTCTCCTACCATTACTATATCTGGATCTTGACGAAGTACGGATCTAAGTCCTTTGGCAAATGTAAGTCCACCTTTTTCATTTGTCTGTACTTGATTTATACCCTTAAGTTTGTATTCTACTGGGTCTTCTATAGTTATTATATTTTTTTCAATTTTATTTAGTTCTTGTAATACTGTGTACAGTGTAGTGGTCTTTCCACTTCCAGTAGGTCCTGTTACAAGTATCATCCCATAGGGTTGAGTGAGTATATTATTAAATACTTTTAAATCCCTTTCACTGAATCCAAGTGATTCTTTTGTAAAATTAAAGCTTGTCTTATCAAGTAGTCTAATAACTGTCTTTTCGCCATAAACCGTAGGTAATGTTGATATTCTCATATCTATTTCTCTTCCATTAATTATAGATTCTACTCTACCATCTTGAGGAACTCTCTTTTCTGCTATATTCATATTTCCTATTATCTTTATTCTAGTTATTATAGGTGAAAGACTGCTTCTTGAGAGTGTCATTATCTCTTTCAAGTCTCCGTCTATGCGGAATCTAACTCGAATATCTTTTTGGTATGGTTCTATATGTACATCTGATGCTCTTTCTCTTACTGCTTGATCCACTATTGAATTTAATAACTTAACTATAGGTGCACTAGTGACTTCTAGCATTTCTTCGTCTTCTAAATCAGATGTATCTATTGGATTAAAAGCTCCTACGAATTCCTCTAATACTCTTTTAGTAGATTCACCACTATAAAATTTATCTATAGCTTTGTATATTTGGGCTTTTATAGATATTACTGGTTGAACTTCCATCTTTAGATAGAGCTGCAAATCATCTAATGCAAATATATTTAACGGATCTGCCATAGCTACTGTAATCAATGAGTCTCTTTTATCTATTGCAATAAGATCATACTTTCTTGATATATTTTCAGGAATTAGCATTGCTACTTCTGCTTTTATTTCATATTTATCTAAGTCAACATGAGGAATTCCAAGTTGAAATTCTAAAACTTCAATTATATCATTTTCAGTAACAAAACCTTCACTTACCAATACATCTCCAAGTTTTTTTCCTAATTTTTTTTGAAGTTTTAAAGCTTGATTTAATTGATTGTCGTCTATCTTACCTGAATAAACTAAAAGTTCTCCAAGTTTCATCTTTTTTATCATGTTATCATCCTTTAGTTCTATTTTTATGGATAATACAATATTCTAACAAGAATTACTAAAATGCTGCTTTTTTAAGTCTTTTATTTTTTAATTAATAGTACTATTATACCATATTTCCCAATTAAATGTTTATATTATTATACTCTTTTATTGTTTTACTTGATATTTTGCCTAATTTAATCAAATAATATAAATTTTAGCCTAAATAATATATTGATATTGTGTAAAACTATAATCAGGAGGTGGAAAATTTGAAAAATAAAAAAATCAAATTTTTAGTATTAGTAGTTGTTCTCCTAATGGGAGTTACAGCTTGTAATACAGATGATACACAGTATAGAAATATGCAGACAAGATTAAACGACAATAATAATGATGGTTGGTTTGGCAACAATGGCACAAATAACAGTATGCCAAATAATGATAGAATAAATACCAATTTAAATAATGGTATGACAAGGAGAAACACAGATTTAAATGATAATAATATTGTAGGAAATAACAATCTAAATAATGATATGTGGGGCAACAATACTGACAGAATAGATGATGGTATGTTAAATACCAACATAGGCGAAATGTCAACTAGAGCTAATAAGATTGCTAAAAGAGTTACTAACTTAAAAGAGGTAGCTAGTGCTTCCGTAATAATCAACGGAAAAACTGCTGTAGTAGGTATTGAAAGTAAAGATAGAAATATGGATGGTAATATTTCATCAGATATGAGGAAAAGGGTAGAAGCAGCTGTGAAATCAGTAGATAAAGATATAGATAAAGTATCTATTAGCATGGATCCTGATATTTATTCTAGACTTAAGACTATGAGTACAAATATGGAAAGAGGAAATGCAGCATCAAATTTTTCAGTTGAAATAAAAGATATAATGAGAAGAATAACTGAACCACTTAGATAATAAAGTATCCAGGACGCAAATTTGTCCTGGATGTTTTATTTGTTTGACATTACATTATTTAATTTGCTTAATGCTTTTGTTTCTATCCTTGATACATAAGATCTTGATATTCCCAGCATAGATGCTATTTCCCTTTGAGTTTTACATACTCCATCTATTAATCCATATCTAAGTTGAATAATTATCTTTTCTCTATCTTTTAATACTACATCCATTGATTTATACAATGTTTTTATCTCAAGTTTTAAATTAACCTTATCTAAGACCTCATCTATTTCAGTTCCTAGTATATCTAATAAATTTATTTCATTTCCTTCTTTGTCTATACCAAGCGGTTCACTTATAGACATTTCATTTTTTGCTTTTTTACTGGATCTTATGGTCATTAGTATTTCATTTTCTATACATCTAGCAGCATATGTAGAAAGTTTTATATTTTTTGACTGATCAAATGTTGATATTGCCTTGATAAGTCCTACTGTGCCTATAGAAATTAAATCTTCTGTATCTTTGCCTGTATTATTATATTTCTTTACTATATGTGCTACTAGCCTTAAGTTTCTTTCAATTAATATCTTCCTTGCCTCCTCATTCCCTTGAGAGTATTTTTCCAAATAAATCTTCTCTTCTTCTTTAGAAAGCGGTTGAGGAAAGCTATTTGAGCTTATCATATAGCCACATATAATTACAAATGGTCTTGCAATTATGCTTAACCCAAGCATTAGTATTTCTTTGATACTATTGTTTGTTTTCAAATTAACACCTCCTATACATATACTAATGTATGATAGAAGATGTTAATTTGTGCAAGTCTTATTTATTTTCTTATTTATTATCCTACATATATCGCCAAATATTGGAACCGCTGAACTCGACCCAGATTTTCCTTTTTCTACTAATACAGTTATAGCATACTTTGGGTTTTCTCTAGGATAATAACCTGTAAACCATCCGTGAACTACATTTTCTCTATTTAGTATACCCTCTGCTGATCCAGTTTTTCCAGCCGCACCTCCAATATCTTCTAAATCCAATGATTTTGCTGTTCCTGACCATACTACTTCTTCTAGTAATTCTCTTGCTTTATATACTATATCATCAGATAATACTTTCTCATCTTCCATCTTGCTATATGGTTTTATCATTTTTCCTTCACTGTTGGTAATTCCTTTTACTATGCTAATACTTTTTTTATTTCCATTATTAGCTATGATTGAGGTCATATTTGTTATTTGAAGTATAGTAGATTCAATCTTCCCCTGACCTATTGAGATATTTCCTATAGATGGCCCTATTAGTTCTTCTCCTTGTGGAAGAGATCCAGCATCTTCCTCAAGGAGTCCTATATTTATTTTTTCTCCAAAACCAAGTCTCTTTGCCATATCTATTATTTTTTTTGCACCTATTTCTTTTCCTATTTGAATAAATACAGAATTGCATGATTTAGAAAATCCATTTTTTAAGTCTATACTTCCATGGCCACTAATATTGCTACATTTAATTTTTGTATTTCCAACTTCTTCATATCCACGACAATAAAACTCTCTATCTATATATGAGGGATCCTCTTCAAGTGCAGCCAATAAAACTACAATTTTAAAAATCGATCCTGGAGGATATGAGACCTGTACGGTCTTGTTATATAAATTCATATCTCTGCTATTTAGATAGTCTTCTATATTGTCTTGGTCAAAATTTGGTCTGCTAGCACATACTAAAAGTTCTCCTGTACTTACATCTTCTACTAGTACTCCTCCATTTATTCTTTTTTTATCTAATATGCCTTCAATTTCTCTTTGAAGTTCATAATCTATAGTTAATTGCACAGCTGATGGATCTAATGGCGATACTTGATTATCTACATAATATTCACTTCCAAGTATCATAGTTCTTTTTTTATCGTACTCTACAAATAAGATCTTGTTATTAGATTTATTTAAAAACTCATCATAGACCTTTTCTATTCCTGTCTCGCCTTTATTTTGAGATTTATTTATATATCCAAGGACATGTGATAATATATTTGAATCTGAGTATCTTTTTTCTTTATTTTCAATAAAAATATTTTTTTTATCTATTACATCAAAGTCGTCTTCTATAGGTATTTCTATTATTTTATTATTTGAATTTAATATGTCTTTTAAATCTAAGGGCGAAAGAATCGTATATTCTTTTATTTTTTCTAAGAGTTCTTTGTCTTCTTCTAATTTTTGTTTTTCAATTATCATAGTTCTTTGGTATTCGTTATTTGTAAGAGGAATCAAATTCCTATCGTATATATTACCTCTCTTTGAATTTAATTCTATCTTTTTGCTTCTTTGTTTTAAACTTGCTAGTTTCAAGTCATCATTATTATACACTTGTAGATAGTATAATCTAGATAGTAATACTAAAAAACAAAGTATAATTATAAATCTCATTTTCTTTATTCTGGTGTGAATTATATTATATCTATCTATTCTCATAAAAAACCTCCCTAAGAAGAGTGTTTCCACTTTTAGAGAGATTATGATTTAATCTTTTAAAATTGATTTTATTTTAGTAACTAATATATCTATTGCCACTTTGTTATATCCACCTTCTGGAATAATTATATCTGCATATCTCTTGGATGGCTCTATAAATTGAAGATGTGAAGGTCTCACTGTTTCCATATATTGATTTATTACTGAGTCAAGGGTCCTTCCTCTTTGTTTTATATCCCTTAGTATTCTTCTAATAACTCTTACATCTGAATCTGTATCTACAAATATTTTAATATCCAATAAATCCCTTATTTTTTTTTCTGAGAGAATAAGTATCCCTTCTATAATAATTATGTCTTTTGAATCTACCCTAATTGTTTCTTTTTTTCTATTGTGATTTTCAAAATCATATATAGGTTTTTCTATAGACTTATTTGCAAGCAAGTTTTTTAGATGTTCTATTAAAAGGTCATTATCGAATGCAAATGGATGATCATAATTCGTTCTTACCCTTTCTTCATATGTTAAATGTGATTGATCTTTATAATATGAATCCTGTTGAATTACAGCTATCTTTTTTTCATGTATACTTTTGAATATTTCCTTAGATACAGTTGACTTTCCAGAGCCTGTCCCTCCTGTTATTGCAATAATAAGTGGTCTTTTCAAGGCATTAATCCTCCCTTTCTTTTCTCAGCATGTCCATTCTGTTTACAGGTTTTCCCATCTGTATTTTTATCTTTTGTTGAGCATGTGGCGCTACTTCTATTGGATTATCTTTCGCATCCCACATTTTTTCTATTTTTTGAATAAAATGGTCTTTATTTGGCCCAAAAACTTCAATAATGTCTCCTAAAAATATTCTGTTTCTCTGTTCTACAGTTGCAATTTTTGTATCTTCATCATAATCTAATACTATCCCTACAAAGTCATATTTTCTTATATATGAAGATGTTTCATATACTTGAGCTTCATTTGTAGGCTGACCAAAGAAAAATCCCGTAGTAAAGGCTCTAAAGCTAGTTTTTTCTATTTCGTCTCTATGTTTTACATCAAATACATAATTATCTTTTGTTTTATAGTATTCATCTATAGCCATTCTATAGGCTCTTATAATAGTTGCAACATAATATGAGCTCTTTACCCTACCCTCTATCTTAAAGCTTTTAATTCCGGAGTCCATGAGTTCAGGGATATACTCTATCATGCAAAGGTCCTTTGAATTCATGATAAATGTTCCCTGCTCATCTTCATACACTGGAAAATATTGCCCTGGCCTTGTTTCTTCTACTAGATTATATTTAAATCTGCAAGAGTGTATGCAATCCCCTCTATTAGCATCTCTTCCAGTCATATAATTAGATATCAGGCATCTCCCTGAATAACTCATGCACATGGCACCATGTACAAATGCCTCTACTTCTAAATCACTTGGAATCTTTTTAGTTATATCTTTTATCTCCTTAAAACTTAATTCTCTTGCTAAAACTACACGTCTTATTCCTAAATTATACCAAAACATTATGGTTTCATAATTTGTTACAGATGCCTGAGTGCTTATATGTATCGGCATATCTGGTACAGTTCTATTTACTACTGTAAATATACCTGGATCTGATACTATAACGGCATCAGCTCCAATTCTTTTTAAATCCTTTAGATAATCTTCAAGACCATCCATATCTCCATCATGTGGAACTATATTGAGTGTTATATATACTTTCTTTGCTCTATCATGTGCAAATTTTATTCCCTCTTCTATATCTTGTATGGAAAAATTTTTAGATGATTTTCTAAGCCCAAAACTTTCTCCTCCAAGATAAACTGCATCGGCTCCATAGACAATAGCCATCTTTAATTTTTCTAAGTCACCTGCTGGCGCTAATAGTTCTATCTTTTCCAAATTACTACTCCTCTCTATATATAAGGGCTATTCCATCTCCAATTGGTATAATTGAAGTAGTATATCCCTGAAGATTGCTTATATATTTTAAAAACGCTCTAAGTCTTTTAACTATAGTTATCTTTCTATGAATTACTAAATCATCAGATGCAACCATTCCTTTAAACAAAACATTATCGCATACAATTACTCCATTTAAATTTATTAATCTCATACATTCATCAAAAAACTCCCTATAATGACCCTTTGCTGCATCTAAAAATATAAAATCATATTGTTCATCAAGATTTACAAGTATTTCAGTAGCTTCGCCTTTTAATACTTTTATTTTATCTTCAAAACCTATTTTTTTGATATTTTCATTTGCAATATCTACCATGTCATCTATTCGTTCTATTGTAGTTATCTTTGTATTATCCGAAGTGTTTTCAGCCATTACTATAGCTGAATACCCTATAGCTGTACCTATTTCAAGTATCTTTTTAGGATTGTTTATTTTAAGTAGCACTTTTAAAAATTGTGTTATTTCTGGCTGAATAATTGGAACATAATGCTCTTTAGCATATATCTCCATAGACTTTAGTGTATCTCTTTCTGGTAGTAACTCGCGTATATAATTTTCAATATAATCTCTATTTATTTTATCCATTTTATCATCCTTATTTTAATTTACTTCTATGGCTTTGCATTTATGTGTTCTTCATAAGTCCTAGTAAATGTATGAGAACCATCATCTCCTGTGAGTACAAAGAATAAATAATCTACATCAGCAGGATTTACGGCTGCAACTAGTGATGCTTTGCCAGATGATGCTATAGGCGCAGGTGGAAGTCCTGTATGTATATATGTGTTAAAGGGTGAATCTATAAGAGTATCTTTGGTTGATAGCACTGGTTTTCTTTCACCTAATACATATTGAACAGTGGCACATGACTGTAATTTCATACCATCCTTTAGTCTATTGTGAAAAACTGCTGACATTATTGGTCTTTCACTATCGAGTTTTCCCTCCCTCTCAATAATTGAAGCAAGAGTGATTATCTCATTTAAATTCAAGTCAAACTCAGACATCTTAGGTCTTATCTCTTCTTCATATATATCTTGAAACTGATCTAACATCTTCTCTATTATCTCTTCTTCTCTTACATCTTTAAATATCTCATAGGTTGAGGGAAATAAAAACCCCTCCAAACTTTGTCCTTTTTCTAGTTCACTTAAAAAAACATAACTAGCTTCAAAGTTTGATTTGTCACTTGTAAGACTTAGAAATGTATCTTTATCTACTAAACCTTGTTCAGAAAGTTTATCTGCTATTTGTTTTATTTCATACCCTTCAGGAATAGTAAATCTTGCAGTATCTTTATTTTTAGTACCCTTTACCAATATATCTAATATTGATTTTACATTCATTTCAGTTGACAATATATATTCTCCTGCTTTTAATCTATTTCCTACTTGTTCTTTTCTCGCTACATATTTAAATATAAGTGGATTTTTTATCAGTCCTTGGTCTTTCAATATCTCTGCTATCTTATCTGTAGTACTGAAAGGCGGAATAACTACATCTACTTCAGACGGGTTCTCTGAATTAATCGCACCTATTGCATCTTCATAATAATTCATAGCAAAATAATAGCCTCCTATAAGAATTATAAGAAATAGCACTAATTTTTTAAAAGAAGATTTCTTCTTGTTTTTTTTGTTTCTTGACTTTTGCATTTTACTCATCCTCATTCCACACTTTTAATATTCTTTTAAGCTTGTAGATTTCTTATATACAGATAGTATTATACTTCCAAATATACCAACTGAAAACAGTTCTCCTCCACCTATTCCTAGTACTGTTATAAGATATGGAATTTTTGTAAAATATGATACCCAAATAGATACAATTAATCCATTTAAAAGTACTGGCGGAATAATTCCAGTTATCTTAGACTTCATCTTACTAGTCAAATATGCTGCTATTAAGGTAACAATACTACCTCCAATAATATCTACAAGCCCAAAACCAGAATAAGGTGCTAATAATAGATTTGAGAGTAAACATCCTACAAATACTCCTGGAACTGCTGCTGCTTCTACTAATGGAAGTAATACTAATCCTTCTGCTATTCTAAGTTGTATAGGTCCAAATGTCAAATTCATCATGGGTACAGGAAGCATTTGTATAAGTACTAGTACAATATATATGGCTGCTATAAGACTTGCCTTGGTCAAATATTTCGTATTCATATTTTGATTTCACCTCTTTTTCTCTTTTTATTATATCAAAATCCCTGGTATAAATCTATACCAGGGATAATTTCTTCAAAATTTATACTTCCATTATTATTGGTAGTATCATTGGATTTCTTTTTATCTTTCCATAAAGATGATTTCTAAGCGTATCTCTTATATTTGATTTAAGTGTTGACCAATCTGTAATCTTTTTCTTTTCACAGTCTTCAAGCACGTTTCTAACTACATTTCTTACTTCTTCTATTAGATTTTCTGATTCTCTAACATATACAAATCCTCTTGAAATTATATCTGGTCCTGCTACTACTTTTCCATCTTTTTTACTTATAGTAAGTACTACTACTATAAGTCCATCTTCTGATAGATGTTTCCTATCTCTCAGTACTATATTTCCTACATCACCTATGCCTAATCCATCCACTAATATATTTCCAGAAGGCACATTTGAACCTCTGTTAACAGAGTCTTTTGTAAACTCTAATGATCCTCCATTTTCCATTATAAATATATTGTCTTCAGACATTCCTAGTGATTTAGCTATTTCTGCATGTTTTTTAAGATGCTTGTATTCTCCATGAACAGGTATAAAGTATTTCGGTTTTACCAGTGTATGAATAAGCTTTAACTCTTCTTGACAAGCATGCCCAGATACATGAACATCTGCAAGTGATTCATAGATAACTTCTGTTCCTCTTTCAACTAAATTATTGATTACCTTAGATACAGTTTTTTCATTTCCTGGTATTGGACTAGCAGATATAATTACTAAATCATCTGGCTCTAGTTGTATTTTTCTATGTTCTGAAGAAGAGATCCTTGTAAGTGCTGACATTGGTTCTCCTTGGCTACCAGTAGTGATTAGAGTAATTTGATTACTTGGATATTTATCTATATCTTTTATATCTATAAGTGTATCTTTACCTATGTTGAGATATCCAAGCTCCATAGCTACTCCCATAGTATTTAGCATTGATCTTCCTGAAAGTGCAACTTTTCTACCGTTTTCTTCCGCTGCATTTATTATCTGTTGTATTCTATGAACATTAGATGCAAATGTTGCAACTAGTATTCTTCCAGGATGATCTTTGAATATATCCTTAAATGTATTGCCTACAGTCTTTTCACTCATAGTCGAACCAGGTCTTTCTGCATTTGTACTATCTGCCATAAGTAATAATATTCCCTTATTACCAAGTTCAGCAAACCTGTTCAAATCTATTACATCTCCATTTATAGGGGTATAGTCTATTTTAAAGTCACCGGTATGAAGTATTACTCCTACTGGCGTAGTGATCGCAAGTGCAGATGCATCTGGAATACTATGACCTGTTCTTATGAATTCAACATTAAAACATCCTAATTCTACATTGTCTCCATGCTTTACTATGTTTAAATTTACATCACTTAGCTTGTGCTCTCTAAATTTAGTTTCCACAAGTCCCAATGTTAACTTAGTTCCATATATAGGTATATCTAATCTTTTTAGTACATATGGTATTGCCCCAATGTGGTCTTCATGTCCATGTGTAATCACAAGACCTCTTATTTTATCTTTATTCTTAAACAAATATGTTACATCGGGTATTACTATGTCAATCCCTAACATTTCATCTTCAGGGAAAGTCATACCACAATCTACTAATATAATATCATTTTTATACTCTATGACAGTAATATTTTTACCTATCTCTCCCATACCTCCTAGAGGTATTATTTTTAATTTATTTGGCTTTCGTCCCATATCAAATCTCCTTTATAATTATTTTCTCCATTATTTTAATTTTTAGTCTTTTAAAAGGATATCAATCCAAAAATAAATCCCTATAGGGATTTATTTTTACAATCACTGCAGTATCCATAAAATTTTACATTATGATCCAGTATAGTAAAATGCTCCTCTTTTCTTATCTCTTCTTCTAATGCATCTAAAAGATCTAGTTTTACTTCGATAACCTTACCGCAAGCTAAGCAAATCAAATGATGATGCTGATGTCCTTTAGAGTCAGCTATCAACTCATATCTACTACATCCATCATCAAAATTCAATCTATAGACCACATCAAGTTTCTCAAACAATTGCAATGTCCTATATACAGTTGCAATTCCAAGCTCCGGGTAGTCCTTGCCCACAATGCTATATATCTCATCGCAACTTAAATGTTCCTCTTGATTTTCCAATATCACATTTAATATAGCCTTTCTCTGAGTGGTCAATTTATACCCTGATTCTTGTAGCTTTTTTTTAATATTGCTAATATCCATTTTTTCACCCGACCAATAATCATTAATTTAACCATACTATGATTTCACTTTTTTGTCAACTATTGAACATTTTCACTCTCTATTTCCTCATATGCTTCTATTGCTGCTTGAAGCTCTTCTTCATCTTCTATTCCCATTAACAACATCTCTCCATCTTCTGTTTCTTCCATCTTCAATATATAAGTTGGGCTTTCTATATCTTGTGAAGGTAATAATGCTGCATAATCATCATCATCTAATCCAAAAGTTGCTAGTATTACAAATTCCTGTTCTTCTCCCATTTCATCTATCAATACTATTTTTTCTTGCATTTAAATACTCCTTTCATTTAATTCATATTTTTTTCGAGCTAATATAATTACTATCTAAATGTGTCTGCAATATAAATGTTGCAGCTACCTTATCTATTACATCTTTTCTTTTGTCTCTTCTTACATCACCGGCTATAAGCATATTTTCAGCTGCTTTTGATGTAAGTCTTTCATCTTGATAAATCAACTCTATATTAAACTTATTTTTAAGTTTTTCTGCAAATTTAATTGTCTTTTCAGCTTGAGATCCTATTGAACCATTCATATTCTTGGGTAAGCCCACTACTATCCTATTTATATTATATTCATCTATCAATTGTTTTAATACACTATAATCTTCCTTTTTACTTTTCCTAATAATTGTAGTAATACCCTGTGCTGTAAGTCCCAATAAATCTGATATTGCTACACCTATAGTCTTGTCACCTACATCTAATCCCATTATTCTATTCATCAAATGCTCCTATCTTAAATTACTTTAATACAAAATTCTGGACACACTTTTGCACAGTATCCACATAATATGCAGTTTCCATTTGGAATTGCTATCCCGTCTATTACTTCAATTCCATTTTGTTTGCATCTTTCTACACACCTACCGCATCCAATACAATAATCTGCTACTATTAGATTTCTTCTTTTACTTCTGAGTTTATCTTTTAACTTTTCAGGTATATATCCTTTTTCTAGCAGATGTATATTGGCATCTATTTCAACTGTTGACTGCATTCCTATTGCAATAGAATCAACGAAGTTTATATTTTTTACAAAATTAAACGAACTCTCTGCGTCGTTAATTAAATGTCCTCCACCTAAGGGTTTCATACCATATATTCCCTTGCCTTGTTTCTTTACTTCACCTAGTATTTCTATCATATCATCAATATTACCATCTTGTATTCCTATACCTTGTTTATTGACTATTGGATGAAGTATCTCTATTTCTTTTACTTGTTTTGCTGCTAAAGCTCCTGAAATTCTATGGGTTGATATTCCAACACTTCTTATTTTACCTTTTTCTTTTTGTTTTAAAAAATACTCTATAGCATCAAAATGTCCTCTTACAGTATGTATACTTTCTTGTTCATGCAAAAGAAATATATCTATATAGTCTGTATCTAGTTCCCTCAGTGCCAAATCTAAGCTTTCTTTTGCCATTTCTTCAGTATAGGCATAGGATTTTGTCGCTATAACAAAATCCTTTCTACTTATACCCTTTAATGCCCTTTTTATATAATTATAATTCTCATATATTTCAGCAGTATCTATGAAATTTATTCCTTTATCATATGCATATTCTATTAAATAAGCTCCTTCTTTTACTGTTAAATTTGCTTGGAACGGAGTCATAGTAAGAGATCCAAAACAAAGTCTAGATACTTCTATATTACTATTACCTAATTTTATATTTTGCAACTATTCCACCTTATTCCTCAGTATTTTGATTTTTATTATTTTTTAAATAAAAATCTAGTAGTTCTTCTAACAGTTCATCTCTCTCTACATTGCATATCAAAGTTCTTGCATCATTGTGGCTAGTTATATAGCTAGGATCTCCAGATAATATATATCCAATTATTTGATTTATTGCATTGTATCCTTTTTCTTCTAAAGATGAAAAAGCTGAAAATATTATTTCATTTACAGAACTTACATTATCTTTAGGTACTTCAAATTTCATAGTTTCATTAAATTGATCGTTAATAAAAATCACCCCTATATCACATTTGTAATGCTATTGTTTTAACTGTTCCTTTATCAAGCTTGGAACTGTATCAAGTGCTTTATCTATATTAGAAGGATCTTTTCCTCCTGCTTGAGCCATATCAGGTCTTCCACCACCTGATCCTCCTGTTATTTTTGATACTTCTCTCACTATATTCCCAGCATGGATTCCCTTTTTCTTGGCATATTCAGATACCATAGATACAAAGAAGACTTTTCCATCGCGCTCACTTCCAAGCACTATAACCCCATCTTCTAACCTATTTTTAATTTCATCTCCCAAATTTCTTAAAGCATTCATATCCATATTTTCTGCTTTATATGCTATATATGAAATTCCATTTTCTTCTTGTTTTGATTTTATAACATCATCGGCAACAGATGATGCCATTTTTGATTTTAGTTTTTCTATTTCTTTTTCTTTTTCTTTTAAACCAATAATCAGTAAATTGGCTTTTTCAATTATATTGTTTTTATCTGATTTAAATAAATTAGCAATTTCATATATATTATCTTCCATTTGATTTATATACTCATAAACCTTCATACCTGTTATAGCTTCGATTCTTCTAACTCCTGATGCTATACTGGATTCAGATAATATTTTAAACAAACCTATATTGCTTGTATTATCTACATGAGTTCCTCCACATAATTCTCTAGAGTATTCTCCCATTGTTAAAATCCTCACATTATCACTATATTTATCTTCAAATAGTCCTACGACTCCCATCTTTTGAGCTTCAATTAAACTTGTCTCAAGAGTCAGCACATTGATAGAACATAATATTTTTTCATTAACTATCTTTTCTATTTCTTTTAATTCAATATCTGTTACAGATTCAAAATGCGTAAAGTCAAATCTAAGCCTATCTTCATCTACTACAGAACCTGCTTGATTTACATGTTCACCTAGTACATCTTTTAAAGCCCTATGAAGAAGATGTGTTGCTGAGTGATTTCTTCCGATAGCATTTCTTCTTTCCACATTTATTTTACATAGCGCTTTATCTTCTAGACTAACTTCACCTTCCAGTATTTTTACTATGTGAATTATATGATTTTCTTTTGTTTTTTTCGTATCTAATACTTGTATTTTAAACGTTTCTCCTTCGATTTCTCCTCTATCTCCTACTTGTCCTCCAGATTCTCCATAAAAAGGAGTTTCACTTAATGTTAAAATTCCTTCTTGGTCTTTAGACATTTTCTGAACAGGATTGTTATCTATAAATAACCCAGTTATTTTTGATACAAGATTTGTAGCTTCATATCCCTTGAAAACAGTATCTAACTCTTCAAATAAATTTTTTTCATTTTGTGAACTCCATCCACTATTTTCATTTCTAGCATTTCTAGCCCTTGTTTTTTGTTCTTCCATATATTCATTGAATTTCATTTCATCAACTTTTAAGAATCTTTCCTCTAATATTTCCTTTGTTAGATCTAAAGGAAATCCATAAGTATCGTATAATTTAAATGCATTTTCTCCTGATAATATAGTTTCTTTTTTGGAATTCATATCATCTATATAGTTTTCAAGTATCATTATTCCTTGATGTATGGTCTCTTGAAATTTATCTTCTTCAGCTTTTATTACTCTTTCGATGATTTCTCTTCTGTTTTCTAATTCGCTATATTCTACTTTCCAGGAGTCAATTACTTCCTCTACCACTTTACTTAAAAAGCTTCCTTCTATTCCTATTAGTTTGCCATGTCTAGCAGCCCTACGGATAAGCCTTCTAAGTATATACCCTCTACCTTCATTGCTAGGCAGTACTCCATCTGATACTAAAAAAGTCATAGCTCTAGCATGATCTGTGATTATTCTAATAGATACGTCTTTTTCTTTTTTACTTTTATATTCTACTCCTGCTATTTCTTCTACTTTTTTTACTATATCTTTTATTGCAGCTACATCGAATATAGTTTCAGCACCTTCCATTACGGCAGCCATTCTCTCAAGTCCCATACCTGTGTCTATGTTTGGATTTGAGAGAGAGTTGTATACTCCATGTTCATCTTTATCATATTGCGTAAATACTAAATTCCATATTTCTATAAATCTATCACATTCACATCCAGGCTTGCAGTCTTCACATCCACATCCGTGTTCTATTCCTCTATCTACATATATTTCCGAACATGGTCCAGAAGGTCCTACTTCTAATTCCCAGAAATTATCTGCCTTTCCAAGTCTAACTATCCTATCCTTTGGAACTCCTACTTCTTTATTCCATATGTCAAAGGCTTCATCATCTTCTAAATATATAGTGACCCATAAGTCTTTTTCATCTAATTCTAAGTTTTTAGTTAAAAATTCCCATGCCCACGCAGTAGCTTCTCTTTTAAAGTAATCTCCAAAAGAAAAATTCCCAAGCATT
Source organism: uncultured Tissierellaceae bacterium (assembly GCA_964428475.1). Taxonomy (GTDB): domain Bacteria; phylum Bacillota; class Clostridia; order Tissierellales; family Tissierellaceae; genus JARICQ01. The sequence goes on along the minus strand of CAYRYO010000001.1, from coordinate 53,613 downwards.
TCAAAAAATGTCGCATGCCTTGCTGTTTTACCTACATTTTCAATATCGCCCGTTCTAATACATTTTTGGCAAGTTACCATTCTATTGCTTGGAGGAGTTGCCTCGCCAGTAAAGTATTTTTTAAGTGGCGCCATACCTGCCCCAATTAATAATAGTGATTTATCGTTTTTAGGTACCAAAGAAAAACTAGGAGCAACTAAATGACTTTTCTTTTCAAAAAAATCAATATATTCCTTTCTTATTTCATGTAATCCAATCTTTTTCATATTATACACCTCTTTTTGATTTTTCCTTTATATCATATCTCTAAATATAGAGAATAAAATACTCTTCATTATATATCTGAATTATATTATAAATATTGATAGCTTGTCAATAAAGGGTGTATCATATATTTTTAAGCTCTATACATTCATCTTTTATAAATCTAAATAATATAACAAAAATTGATACTACTGGTATGGCTAATATCATACCTAATACTCCAAATACTCCTCCGCCAATTATAATAGATAATAAAATCACTACTGGATGTATTCCTGTAGAATCACCTATTATCTTTGGAGCTAATATATTATTTACTACCCATTGTATTAAAATAAAAAATATAGATACCCATATTGCTTTTATGGGATTACTAAAAAGTGCAAAGAAGAATGCTGGTATAAATCCTATAAGTGGTCCAACATATGGTATAACATCTGCAATTCCAGTCAAAAATCCTATAGATATAGCAAAGTCAATACCTATTATACGAAGCATTATGGAAGTTCCAATTCCTACACAAGCTGCTAATATAAGTTTCCCTTTTACAAACTGTGATAAAGAAATATCTATCTCTCTAATTAATTCAAGACTTTTATCTTTATGATTCTTAGGAATTAGAGCTACCATTTTCCTTGTAAAATAGTCTTTATCTACTAAAAAATATAATGTGAGTATTGGAGTAAGAATCAAAGAAACTACCTTTGAAAATGCATTTATTATTACTGAGAAGAAGTTTTTTAGCCCATTCACTATCATATTCTCTATTCCTATAATATTTTCCATGACAATTTGTTGCACTCCTTGAAATATAACAGGTAATTCTCCTATCGTTGAATAGTATTTATCGTAGAGATAATCTATCATTCCAGATATATCTTCAATATATCTAGGCATATCAATTGCGAGTCTTTTTAATTCTCTCACAGATCTTGGAATTACTAAAAATGCAAATATAAGAATTATTAATAATATAGATATATATAATATTAAAACTCCATGAATTCTTTTAATATTCTTTTTCTCTAAATAATCAATAAGAGGATTAAATAAATATGCTAATATTGCAGAGAAAATAATAGTATAAAATGTATCTGATATTATAGAATGTTTTTTTAAAAAATGATATAAAACAAAAAAGCACAATAATCCTAGCAAAAATATTAGGATTCTTTTGTTTTTAATATTTATTTTTTTATTATCTGATATAAATGTATTTCCAATATTTATTAAATAATAAATTATGAGTAGGATTAAAACTAATATCAATGTAGTAATGATAATATTTAAAATTGCTTTTGGGATCATTATATCACCCCTATTCCATTATTATTAGTGGAAAGGTAGCAAAAGCCACCTAATCCCACAAATCTTGTATTCCATCCATCATATTAGAAGTTACTTTTTTTGTTTTTCTCATCATCTTTTTCCTATTAGAAGAATTCATCTTTGATCCTAGCATCAAGCCCATAGATATACCAAGTACTGTTCCCCAAAGTTTTTTATTCATGATTATCTCCTCTTTCATATTATATTTAAAGAAGAAAATTTTAATATTAAATTTCTTTTCTCTATACAATATATACTGTCTCCAAAAGAAAATTTTAAACCTAGAACATTATTCTAAATGTAGAATATATTTGAATTTTTAAATTTATAAAGTTTCTAAATCATGATGTCCGTCGTCATCAAAGTCTACATCTTCTAAGCCGTTTATATGAATTCCAGTCTTTTTTGAGTAATCAAGAAGTGCTGATTTGATAGCTTGTTCGGCTAATACTGAGCAGTGAACTTTTACTGGAGGTAGTCCATCTAATGCTTCAACTACTGATCTATTTGTGAGTTTCATTACTTCATCTATAGTCTTACCTTTAATTAACTCTGTTGCCATGCTAGATGAAGCTATGGCAGATCCACATCCAAATGTTTTAAACTTAACATCTTTTATGATATTATCTTCTATTTTAAGATACATTTTCATTATATCGCCACATCTTGCATTTCCCACTTCACCTACGCCATCTGCATCAAGTATTTCTCCTACATTTCTCGGGTTTTGAAAATGTTCCATCACTTTTTCTGAATACATTTATTTTTCCTCCTTTATATTTTCATATAGTGGTGACATTTGTCTTAGTCTATCTACTATAGTTACAAGATTTTCTACTACATAATCTATTTCTTCTTCTGTATTAAAATCACCAAGGCTTAATCTAAGTGAACCATGTGCTACCTCATGAGTTAATCCAATTGAAAGCATTACATGAGATGGATCCAAGCTTCCTGACGTGCAAGCTGAACCACTAGAAGCAGCTATTCCTACCATATCTAAGCTTAATAATAACGATTCACCTTCTATAAATCTAAATGAAAAGTTTACATTTCCAGGAAGTCTTTTCTCTGGATGTCCATTTAATTTTACATATGGTACATTGGCATTGATCTTTTCTATCAGACTATTTCTTAAGCTCGTAAGTTTCTCATTTGATTTTTCCATGTCCTTATATGCAATCTCAATTGCTTTTCCCATTCCTACTATATACGGTACATTTTCTGTTCCAGCTCTTCTCTTTCTCTCTTGCGCTCCACCACTAATAAGTGAATCTATTTTGGTACCTTGTCTAATATAAAATGCACCTATTCCCTTTGGTCCGTAAAATTTATGAGCAGCCATAGATAACATATCTATATTCATAGTGTTTACATCTATTTTAACATGTCCTATTGCTTGAACTGCATCTGTGTGAAAGTATATACCGCTTTTCTTTGCAATACTTCCTATTTCTTCAATTGGTTGTATAGTTCCTATTTCATTATTTGCAAACATTATAGAAACTAATATTGTATTTTCCTTTATAGAACTTTTAAGTTGTTCTAAATCAATGAGACCATATTCATCTACATCTAAATATGTCACTTCAAATCCATTCTTCTCTAGATATTCACATGTATGAAGAATTGCATGATGTTCTATTTTAGTAGTTATTATATGATTTCCTTTGTCTTTATTTGCATATGCTATACCTTTAATGGCCCAGTTATCTGCTTCAGAACCACTGCCTGTAAAAAATATTTCTCTTTCCTTTGCTCCTATTGCCTTTGCTATTTTTTGTCTAGCCTCTTCTATAGCAGATTTTGATTTTCTACCTAATTCATAAATTGAAGATGGATTTCCATATAGTTCTGAAAAATATGGCATCATTTCATCTAATACTTCTTTTTTTACAGCTGTTGTTGCTGCATTGTCCATGTATATTCTTTTTTTCATGTATTTTACCTCCTACAAATTAATTTTCTTTAAGTTTTTTGTCATCTTCTATCATGTCTTTTAATGTAATAGAGTCTACCACATCATCTATACTGTCTTTTATCTTTATCCAAACATTTTTAGTTACACATATAGTTTCTCTTTCACATTCACTTACTCCAGCTATTATGCAATCCGAGGGAGATAATTCCCCTTCAAGTGATCTTAATATGTTCCCTACCGTTATATCTTCTGGCGCCCTAGCTAATAAATACCCACCTTGAGCACCCCTTACACTATTTAAAAGTCCATCTTTTCTGAGGGTTGAAAATAATTGCTCTAAGTAATTTTCAGATAAATTTTGTTTTTCAGCAATTTGTTTAAGGGGAACCGGTCCCTCATCTTGAATTAACGCTAATTGAAACATAGCCTTTAACCCGTACCTACCCTTTGTTGATAGTTTCATCAAATCACCTCTCTCAATCCCAACCTTTTTGGTTGGTATTCTAAAATCAATTATATTATACCCTAGTAAGTTTGTCAAGATTAGTTTAAAATAAAAAACTACCAACCTGAGCTAGTAGTTTTTGAATATTTTTTATTGAGTTTTATTAACGTAGGATATCTCCCATTTGTGGTGGGAAAAAATCTGGAAATTCTGTTTCATCAAAATCTTCACATATAGCCTCTGGACTAAATTCGTCACATGGTGGTGGAGTTGGGCAATATCCGAATACTGGGATTAGTAGTTGTACTGTGCCTACTACCTTTACTATGATATATACTCCCGCAGTAAATACTACTGTTCCATCACTCACTATTGGAGGCGCCAATACTTCTGATTTAGTTTCTACTACTATTCTAAATTCAAATTCGTCTCTTGCATCAGGTAAAAATATAATTATGTCTTTAAATATATCAGGTAAGACATCCTCACCTACTATGTCACCATCTGAATCTAATACTTGAAAAGGAATTCTAAGTGTAAATCTTACCCTTCTAAAATTTTCTTCATCAGTATCTGTAACAACTAAAGTATTTGGAACTATAAATCCAGGTCTAAATCTTATTCTTCCAAAATCATTGTCCCCTAAGTCTCCTATTACCTCGGGAAAACATTCTCTTTGTTGACAACTTGCGAATACTTTGTCAGCGATAATACAATCAGTATCAAAACATCTCATCATTTCTTGTTTCAATTCAATTTTCTTATTTTCTTCCATATAAAAATCCTCCTTAATTTTAATAAATTGATGTTCACTATCATAGTATGTATATATGTATTAATTTGCTACTAAATAATTCTTGAGGTGAGAATATTGAAAAATAATATTAGTGTAGTATTGACTTCAAATAATAAATCCTATGTTTTTGATTTATCTAAAGATAGGAAACTGACATATTTCATATATAAATCTTCAGTTCTTATAGAATCTAAAATTTTAGAAAAGGAAAAAATAATTATGTATTCTGCTACAATAGACTCTAATGATACTCTATATTTAGTAGTATTAAATGATTCAGGTGATTTAATATGCTACAAGTATGTTGAAGAAATTTGGAGTCCTCAGAAAATTACTAAATTTGACCTTCATTCGAACTTGTACAGTCAATTAGAAATATCAGCAATCCAAAATGATATTCATATATTATATAATTATTCTAATTTGATTAATTCAAATGTATGGACCATACAACATATAATTTATAACGATGGAATAAAAAAAATGTATAATGCTATTAGATATCTATCAAAAAGATATCCTGAGCCATTTGTTTTTGATATAGATAGTATAGGTAATATTCATCTTATATACCAAAGTAATATACAAAATCTACAAATACACTATGGATTTTACAGCCCTTTTTCAAGCAAATGGAGTTATAAAAACCAAAAAATATCTGAGGACAATGTAAGTTCAATATCTCCAAATATCTTTATAGATAGCAATGATACTATACATCTTACTTGGATTGAAAAAAAAGATGATAATTTAAGTCTAAATTATCATAAGATGGAATCTAGAGGAAAACAAAACTATATATGGAGAAAAATGAATCTACCAAAGATATCTTCATTAGACCTAGATTCTAATCCTATTTTATTTGAAGAAAAAGGTAATTTAAAATATATTTATACATTTAATAATAATTTATATTTATTGCTTTCTAAGGACTATGGAGAAACCTGGATAAAGGAAAATGTTAAAACAACATTAAATAAAGATTCTAAGCTATCTAAAATAATTTGTAATAGTGATTACTCTAAATATAAAATAATTTATGGATATATAAATTTACATCCCAAATTAGATGTTTTATATTTAAATATTGATTATAAGCTAAGAGTAAACCGTACAGTAACTAGTGTTATTGATGAAAATCACAAAGAAGAATCTATTATCATCGAACAAAAGAATACACCTAAAGAATTAAAGGATGATACAAAAATAGATAAAGATATATTAAATTATATAAATAGCATAGATTCAAATATCAAAAATATAATCTCATATCATCCCTATGTTAAATCTTATTTAGAAGATATACTTGAACATCAAAAAATTTTAGAAAATAAGATAAATAAATTGGAAAATCATTTAAATCAAGAAAACAAAACATTTATTGAAAGAATATTTGGTTTTAGTAAATAGTAATCTTCTTATATTTAAATCCACCCCTTGAACTATCTCCAAGATATATTTCAGGAGGATCTATATCTAGATTGTCTGATTCTTTCAATATAATATCTATATAGTTTTTGTTTTTAAATCTAATTGCATAATTACATCCAACCCTAATATTGCAGGGTGCAGATACAAGTGCGAAATTTTTATATCCTATGTTTTCAAGTATAGAGTATAAAAATACTGCTTTGTTTTTAGTTTTAAATATAGCTAGATAATAATTATTTTGCATATGAATTTCTCCTTTCATACTATATAGGATATTTATTAATATTTATTTTGTTACATTAATATAAAAAGCCATAAAAAACTACCATCTATATAGACAGTAGTTTTTTTATGGCTTTTTATAAGTTTAATTTAATTTTTAATTTCTCTAGCATATCATTAGTCATTGCATCGATGTCATATTTTGGATCCCAGCCCCATTCTTCCCTTGCAGCTGTATCATCTAGTGAGTTTGGCCAAGTATCTGCAATAGCCTGTCTTTCAGGATCTACATCATAATATAATTTAAACTCAGGTATTACTTTTTTAATAGATGCCTCTAAGTCTTCAGGTGTAAAACTCATTGCAGTTACATTAAATGCATTTCTATGAATAAGCTTGGATGGATCTGCTTCCATTAAGTCTATTATTGCATCTATTGCATCGGGCATATACATCATATCCATTTGAGTTCCTTTACCGATAAAACTTGTATACTCTCCATTTTTTAATGCATCATAATATATATGAACTGCGTAGTCTGTAGTTCCACCACCTGGAAGTGTTTCATAGGATATAAGTCCTGGGAATCTAACACCTCTAGTGTCTACTCCAAACTTTTTATAATAATAATCACAAAGTATTTCTCCTGCTACTTTTGTAACTCCATACATAGTAGTTGGTCTTTGAATTGTATCCTGCGGAGTGTTATCAGGTGGCGTACTTGGACCAAATGCAGCTATAGAACTTGGTGTAAATATCATGCAATTTTCCTTTCTTCCAACCTCCAATACATTATACAGCCCATTCATATTTACATCCCAACACTTTTCAGGATCTTTTTCTCCTACTGCGGAAAGAAGTGCTGCAAGGTTTATTATTGTATTTATATTATATTTTTTCACTATATCTGTTATCTGTTTTTCCTCTTGTATATTTACTATTTCAAAAGGACCTGATTCAATAAGTTTTTCGTGACCTTCTTTTACTCTTCTACCACTTGCAATTACATTGTCTACTCCATATACTTCTCTTAGCTTAGTAGTTAATTCTGAACCAATTTGACCTAATGCTCCTGTGACTAATATTTTTCTCACAAAATACACCTCCGTATATAATTAAAATGCTGTTTGTTATAATTATATCATATTATTGATACTTTAACACTATTTAATTGAAATTATTTAGAAATACATATTCCTATACCTTTAGGTCCTAGATGTGCACCTATTACAGGACCCAGTTCATCTATTTGAATTTCTATATTTGGAAACTTTTTATTTAAAATATTTTTTATTTTTTCTGCAGCTTCTTTATTTAATATATGAGATATACCTATCTGTTTTACATCTTCTGGAATCTTATCTATCATGGATTGTAACGCTTTATTTTTCCCACGTAATTTTTCTAATAAACTAAGTTCTCCATCCTTTAGCTCTAATATAGGTTTTATATTTAATAAATTTCCTATCTTTGATTGCACAGAAGATAATCTACCACCCCTACTTAGATATTTTAATGTCTCAGTAGTTAAATAAATGGACATATTTATTTTTTTTTGATTTATATGCATTTCAATCTCTTTAGATGACCTTCCGTTTTTTACCATCTCCACAGCATCTTCTACTAAAAATCTCATATTAGAAGCAGCATTTAAGGAATCAATAATAGTAACTTTTTTATCCTCTAACATGTTTTTTGCAAGTACTCCACTGTTATATGTTCCGCTTAATTTAGAAGATAAAACAATTGCTATTATTTCATCATAACCATCTTCAAAAGAATCATTAAAAACATTAAAGAACTCTCCTGCAGAAGGTTGAGATGTTGATGGAAATAACTTTGTGTTTTCTAATTTATTATAGAAGTCTTCAAATTCTCCTGGAAATGGCTCTGTACCAGTTTCATCTCCAAATACGTAATTTAAAGGTACTACTGAAATGTCTTCTTGTTTTACATATTCTTTAGTTAAATATGCTGTACTATCTGTTATTATTTTAATCCTTGTCATATTTTCCTCCTTTAATTTTGAAAGTAATTTTATAATCATCATATTATTGCATACTTATACTCTATTTACAACTCATTTATACTCCAATATAAAATAATATAATATGTTTTTATGATTTGTTATTTAGATAGTAATTTTAATTTTTTAGATAGTAATTTTAATTTGCAATAGTATCAATTATGATAAGATTTATTATGATATTTTTGTGCTGCTAAATAAAAAATCCTCTATAGCACTTATATATCGTTGCTATAGAGGATTTAAAATTAAATTTTATTATTATTTTATAACTATATTATATATTCTTCCTGGTACAAATATTTCTTTAACTACAGTTTTCCCATCTAAAAATTTACTTATATTTTCATCAGCTATTGCTTTTTCTTTTATTTGTTCTTTTGTAGCATCTACAGAAATTTCAATTGTAGCTCTTACTTTCCCATTTACTTGGATAGGCATTTCTATAATGCTATCTTTTGTCTTAGCTTCGTCATAGACCGGCCATGTACTTTGATGTAAATATCCTTTGTATCCAAGAATATCCCATATTTCTTCAGTTATATGTGGAGCTACTGGGTTTAAAAGAATTAGATAAGTCTCAAGATCTTTTTTATTTATCTTTCCATAATCATTGAATTCATTTAATAAAGCCATCAATGTCGCAATTCCAGTGTTGTATTTTAATGTTTCAAAGTCTTCAGAGACCTTTTTTATTGTCTTGTGTATGCTAGATTCAAGTTCAGGAGTATATTCTTCTCCATCTACTATTATATCTTGAAGTTTCCATACTCTTTCTAGATATCTTCTACATCCTTTTACTCCATTTTCAGACCAAGGAACTGATTTTTCAAAGTCTCCTATAAACATTTCATAGGTTCTAAGTGTGTCCGCTCCATAATCACTTACTATATCATCAGGATTTATTACATTACCTCTTGATTTTGACATTTTTTCGTTATTATCTCCAAGTATCATTCCATGAGAAGTTCTCTTCTTATATGGTTCAGATGTAGGTACTTGACCTATATCATATAAGAATTTATGCCAAAATCTTGAATATAATAAGTGAAGTGTAGTATGTTCCATTCCACCATTATACCAATCAACAGGCGTAAAGTAATCAAGTGCTTCTTTAGATGCGAAAGCTTCACTATTATCTGGGTCAATATATCTTAAGAAATACCATGATGAACCTGCCCATTGTGGCATAGTATCAGTTTCTCTTTCGGCTTTACCACCACATTTAGGGCAAGTAGTCTCTACCCAATCTCTTATCTTTGAAAGAGGTGATTCTCCTGTTTCTGTCATTTGATAATCTTCTAATTCTGGAAGTACTATAGGAAGCTCACTCTCAGCTACTGGTACCCAGCCACAATCTTTACAATATACTAATGGTATAGGTTCTCCCCAGTACCTTTGTCTTGAAAATACCCAGTCACGAAGTTTGAAATTAGTCTTTTTAGTTCCAAGTTTTCTATCTTCCAACCATTTTGATATATATTGGATAGCATCTTTTACTTCCATCCCATTTATAAAATCTGAATTTACTATGGTGCCAGTTGATGTATCTACATATGCTTCTTTTTCTACATTTCCACCGCTTACTACTTCTACTATAGGAAGGCCAAATTTCTTTGCAAATTCCCAATCACGACTGTCATGTCCAGGAACAGCCATTATGGCACCTGTACCGTAACTCATAAGTACATAGTCTGAAATCCAAATAGGCATTTCCTGTCCATTTACAGGATTTATTGCTTTTAGTCCTTGTATTTCAACTCCTGTCTTATCTTTTGCCAATTCTGTTCTTTCAAATTCAGATTTCTTGCTTGCAGCTTCCTGATATTTTTTTATTTCATCTAAATTGCTAATATCACTAGAATATTTTTCTATTAGCGGATGTTCAGTTGATAGCACCATATAAGTTGCCCCAAATAAAGTATCCGGCCTAGTAGTAAATATTCTTAACTTTTCTTCTTTACCAGATACCTTAAAATCAACTTCCATCCCTATTGATTTTCCTATCCAGTTCTTTTGTTGAATCTTTACTCTCTCAATATAATTCACAGTATCTAAATCACTTATCAGTCTATCTGCATATTCTGTTATCCTTAGCATCCATTGATTTTTTACTTTTCTAATTACCTCTCCATTGCAACGCTCGCAAGTTCCACCTACTACTTCTTCGTTTGCAAGTCCTACTTTGCATGATGTACACCAGTTGATAGGCATTTCTTGTTTGTATGCTAATCCTTTTTCAAATAATTTCAAGAAAATCCACTGAGTCCATTTATAATAATCTGGATCCGTAGTATTTACCTCCCTAGACCAGTCAAATGAAAATCCTATGGATTTTAATTGAGCTTTAAATCTAGCTATATTTTTTTTGGTAACTTCTCTAGGATGGATTTTATGCTTTATTGCGTAATTTTCCGTTGGAAGTCCAAATGCATCCCATCCCATTGGGAAAAGAACATTATATCCTTCAAGCCTTCTTTTTCTTGACAGTATATCTAATGCCGTATATGGTCTAGGGTGTCCTACATGTAGACCTTCTCCTGATGGATATGGAAATTCTACTAATGCATAAAATTTTTCTTTATCACTTCCACTCTCTACTTTAAACGGCTCTTCACTATCCCATATATCTTGCCATTTTTTTTCTATTTCATTTGGTTTATATTCTTTCATATTTTCCTCCTTATAGTTAAAATTTAGCTGAATGAACTGTTCTTGGAAATGGAATTACATCTCTTATGTTAGCCATTCCAGTTATATACATTAAAGCTCTTTCAAATCCAAGTCCATACCCGGAGTGAATTGTACCTCCGTATTTTCTAAGTTCTAAATACCACCAGTATTCTTCAGGATTCATTCCATTTTCTATTATTTTCTGTTCAAGTACATCTAACCTTTCTTCCCTTTGAGATCCACCTATTATCTCTCCTATTCCAGGAACTAATAAATCCATTGCTGCAACAGTCTTACCGTCTTCATTGAGTTTCATATAGAATGCCTTTATTTCTTTTGGGTAGTCTGTTACAAATACAGGCTTTTTAAATACTTCTTCTGATATATATCTTTCATGTTCAGTTTGAAGATCCATTCCCCACTCTACGGGATATTGGAACTCTTCTCCTGATTCTTTAAGTATTTCAATAGCTTCTGTATATGTGATTCTTCCAAAATCATTCTCAACTATGTTTTTAAGTCTTTCAAATAATCCTTTATCAATAAATGAATTAAAGAATTCCATTTCTTCTTTTGCATTTTCCAATACATATTTTATTATATATTTCATCATATCTTCTGCCAATTGCATATTATCTTTTAAATCTGCAAAAGCTATTTCTGGCTCTATCATCCAAAATTCAGCGGCATGCCTTGCAGTATTTGAATTTTCAGCTCTAAAAGTGGGTCCAAATGTGTAGATGTCTCTAAATGCATGGGCAAATGCCTCACCTTGTAATTGTCCAGTTACTGTAAGCCCTACTTTTTCAGAGAAAAAGTCATTTGAATAATCTATTTCACCATTATCTGTTAGAGGTGGATTCTTGATATCTAATGTTGATACCCCAAACATTTCGCCTGCTCCTTCAGCATCTGATGCTGTTATTATAGGTGTATGAACATATACAAATCCTCTCTCATTAAAAAATTTGTGTATTGCATATGAAAGCACAGATCTAACTCTAAACACTGCATTGAATGTATTAGCCCTAGGTCTTAAATGCGCAATAGTTCTCATGTATTCAAAACCATGTCTTTTCTTTTGTAATGGATAGTCTGATGAAGACATCCCTTCCACTTCAATTTTTTCTGCTTTTATTTCAAATGCTTGTTTTGACCCCTCTGTAGATACTAATTTGCCTTGCACTCTAATAGAAGAACTAATTGGAAGTTTACTTATCTCTTTAAAGTTACCTAAATTATCTTCTATAACTATTTGTAAATTGTGAAAAAACGTACCATCATTTAATTCTATAAATCCAAATTTTTTTGAAGTTCTGGAGGTCCTTATCCAGCCTTCTATTTCCACTGATTTATCAAGATATTCTTGTGTATTTTTGTTAATTTCTCTAATTGTGGTTTTCATATTTACTCATTCCTCCCATTAAATTTAATCAAAAAATATAAAAAACTCTCATCCAAAAGGACGAAAGTTTATCTTCCGCGGTACCACCCTAATTGCTAATAAGCCACTCTTACACATATGTGTTTCATATATAAGGGTATGATTCCCTCTAATCCTACTTTCATATGATTTCAGTTAGAAACTCCGGGGTGTTCTTCAATAAAAGAATAGTATCTATGTCCCACTATCATAGACTCCCTTTAACTATTACTTTAATTTACTTTTCCCATCATAGTTGTTTGTTTTATTCTATTTCATATTATTATAGTTACTTTAATCATCTTTGTCAACTATATTATTAGAAAATTCCTGCATTCTAGCTTTTATGATTTTTTCATAGCCACTTTCTGTAGGATTGTAATATTTTCTGTCTTTAAATTTATTAGGCAAATACTGCTGATACAGATGACTATTCTGGTGATTATGTGGATTTTTATATCCTATCCCATTTCCTAAGTTTTTTGCTCCAGCATAGTGACCATCTTTTAGATGTGTCGGAATATCGCCTATTTCTCTTTCCCTTATATCTTCTAATGCTTTATCTATAGCCAAGTAGGATCTATTTGACTTAGGTGCAGTTGCCATATAAATAGCTGCTTGTGCTAAAATTATCCTGCCTTCTGGCATTCCAATTACATTTACTGCATTAAATGCAGATACTGCTATGTTTATTGCATTTGGATCTGCGTTTCCAATATCTTCTGATGCAGATATAATTATTCTTCTTGCAATAAATTTAGGATCTTCTCCTGCATTTATCATTTTGGCAAGCCAATACAGTGTAGCATTCGGATCAGAACCCCTTATACTTTTTATAAAAGCTGAAATAGTGTTGTAATGTTCGTCTCCATTTTTATCATATTTGGCTGTTTTAATTTGTATTGATGATCTTATTGTCTCCAAATCAATATATTTTATGCCTTCACTGTCTTCTTCAGTCGATAATACCCCTATTTCAAGAGAATTCAAAAGGGTCCTACCATCACCTTCAGATATTGTAATCAAATAGTCTATAGCTTCCTCATCTATATTTACATTATACTTTCCAAGGCCTTTTCCCGTATCTTTTAAAGCTTTTTCTATTAAGTTTCTTAAGTTTTTTCTACTAAGACCGTAAAGTTCTAATACCATGACTCTAGATAAAAGTGCCTTATTTACCTCGAAATAAGGATTTTCTGTGGTTGCGCCTATAAGGATTATGATGCCTTTTTCTACTGAAAGCAGTAGCGCATCTTGTTGAGATTTATTAAATCTGTGAATTTCATCTATAAATAGTATGGTTCTTCTATTATTCATTTTAAGGGTTTCTTCAGCTCGTGCCATCACTTCTCTTATATCCTTTACACCAGAAGTCACGGCAGATAATTTTTCAAATATCATATCCGTCCTATTTGCTATTATATTTGCAAGTGTTGTTTTACCAGTTCCAGGAGGACCATAAAATATCATTGAAGATATCCTATCCGCAACTATTGCTCTGTTTAAAAATTTCCCCGCACCTAATATATGATCTTGACCCAAGAAATCATCCACAGTTTTGGGTCTCATTCGATCTGCTAAGGGTGCATTTTTTTTGAGTTTTTCTTTCATATTTAATGTAAATAAATCCATTTAATCACCTTTGTTTTTTAATATCTCTAATTTTATATTAATCTTTATTCAAATAAATTCAAGTGATAATTAATACTATAGTTCTTAATCATTTTCCTCAAGCTTTTTCCTTTGTGATTTAGAAGGGATTTGTGCTAAGATAATAGCAATAAACATTATTATACATCCAATACCTTCACGCAAATTGAATCTTTCTCCTAAAATAACAGCGCCTGCTAGTACAGCAAAAACAGATTCTAAGCTTAATATCAAACTTGCCATAGTCGGGTCAGTATCTTTTTGACCAATAATTTGAAGAGTATAGCCTACTCCACTCGAAATCATACCTGCATATAAAATGGGAACTGCGCTACTTAAAACATTATTCCAGATGACATCTTCAATAAGTAACATTGCAATACCGGATAAAAATGCTGCCACAAAAAACTGAATCATACTTAGTTTTACACCATTAGATTTGGGGCTAAAATGATCTATTATTAGTATATGTAAAGCATAAAAAAATGCAGATACTAAAACCAGTAAATCTCCAATTTGGATTGAAAAGCCTTGCTTAATACTTAATAAATAAAGTCCTGTAGTAGCTAAAAATACATATAACCATATTCTAATGCTAATTCTCTTGCCAATAAAAATCCCAGTTAATGGTACTAAGATTATGTATAATGCTGTAATAAATCCTGCTTTGCCTGCTGTTGTTGCATTAGCTCCACTTAACCCCAGTTGTTGAAATGACATGGCTACTGTTAGTGCAACTCCACACGCAACTCCTCCCATTATAGTAGCTCTTTTCATTTTTTCCGTGTCTTTATTCATAGGTTTTTTCATAATATATGGCCAAAATTGTATCAAGGCTAGCAAGGAAAATCCAGCTACTATATTTCTTGAAAAATTAAATGTAAATGCTTCAATTTCCTTTGTTCCACTTATTTGAGCAACAAATGAAATTCCCCAAATAAAAGCTGTAAACAATAGCATTAAGTTTCCACGCATCTTTCTACTCATATTTCAACCTCCATTTCTATACCTTTATTGTTTTTTCTATTCTAATCTTAGTGCAAATTAAATTAAATTTCACTATATAAAATATATTCCCAAAAGTTAATTTTACCAATCTTCCTTTTGGGATATATTTTTAAATCAATTTAGTTTTTTATATAAAATCTTTATCTACATAAGAAGATGTCATTGTACTTAAAATACCACTATAACTTAATTTGAATTGTACTATATCTCCTACCTTGTAGCTTTTTTTACTATCTGTAGTATCCAATATTAAGTGGTCAGAGCTAGCTCCAAGTAATATAATATCACTATCAATAAGACTTATTCCATCTAAATTTACATCTTGCTGACCTATAGCACATATAGTTCTGATTCTATCTCCTCTATCTGTAAATTCTGGTGTTTTCCCAAAAGCATCTTTTCCTGTTTCTCCTATTGGAAGTGAAGGTTTTACTTTAGTTTCTATTACTTCAACTTCAAGAATAAAGGAATCATCTACTGTACCTTCTATTTGATTTCCATATGCAGATTCTTTTCCAATAACCAAGGATTCACCAAGTCTTAAGTTGTTTATTTTCAAGTCTTCTTTTTCAAGCAAATAAATTGCACTTGAATTTCCACCAGATATAATTTCTAGGTTTAAGGAATATTTAGATTCAATTTTTTGTCTAAGCTCAATAAGTCTATCTAAATGCTCTTGCTTTGGTATAATTGCACCATAGCAAGTCATATTTGTTCCTAATCCTACAAGCTCTATGCCTTCTAGCAATATCAATTCTTCTACTGCTTTCATAAGTTCTTCTTCTCTAAAATAACCTTCTCTCAAATCTCCTAAATCTACCATTAAGATTATATTGTGAATTTTACCTACTTCTAACGCTTTTTTAGATAGTTCTCTCATAGTGTCTATTTCTGAATTTAAAGATATATCAGCGTATCTTACCACTTCCTCTGCTTCTGATATCATGGGAAGTCTAAGCAGAATTTTTTTTATATCTGCATAATCCATTTTCTTTAAATTTTGTATTCTGGAATCTGCGAGATAAGACACTCCACCCTGTAAATATATATCCACAAGGTTTTTATCTGCACAAAAAACCTTTGTAACACCAGCTACTTTTATATTGTTTTTCCTGCACAGTTCTACAAGAGTAATTACATTTTGCTTTATTTTATCTAGATTTACTTTCAACTTAGGGTAAGACATATTTATTCCCCCTTGATACTATTTTTTAAAAGTCTTAGTGCTATTTCTGGGTATTTCTTAGACATTACTCCCAGAGATGCCATTATATAGTCACTATCTATTAATACTTCTGCTTCAGTATTTGGAAGTAAGTCACTTCCTCTATTTGAAAGAGCTATCTCTTTTATTATTTTTATTCTATTTGGAAGTCGAGTAAGGGCTCCACCTGTACCTAGTATATATTTTACTCCTGTAAGGTCTTTACCTTCTGCCACAGTTTTCTTTCCACTAGGGCCATATAGATGCTTTAACTGTCCACCATGTCTTCTAATAGCAGTGATGGTAGCATATAGCGTTAAAGATTCTACAAATCCTTTTTCCAAGTCATCTTTAGGAATTGGCTTGTGGTTTTTAATAAGCCCTTCCACTTCTTCTTCACTGATACTTAGTTCTTTAGCTATCATTTCTATGCTTAGTGAATCTACAATGTTTTGCATATTTACATAAACTCCAAGATCACCTTCAACTGTTCTTTTAGCTTTTGGTTCAGGGTTTAATAAAATTCTACCTATTTCATCACTATCTTCCGTCACAGAATGGACATCAGTAGTAGCACCTCCAACGTCAATAGTTACAAGATTACCAATGTCTTCATATAAAAGCTTTGAAGCTTCCATTACAGCTCCAGGAGTAGGCATAATTGGTCCTGTAACCATTTCACGCAGTTTTTCCATTCCAGGTGCATGAATAATATGCTTTTCAAATACATCTTGAATAACTCTTCTAGTAGGTTCAACATTTAATTCATCTATCTTTGGATATACATTATCTACTATATAAAGTTCTACATCCCTTCCCTCAAATACTTCCTTTACTTCTTCATGGTTTTCAATATTACCTGCATATATTATCGGTATGTTTAAATTCATTTCAGCTATAAGTTCTGCATTGTGGAGTGCTGTATCTCTTTCTCCATAATCAACACCGCCTGCTATAAGAATTATGTTTGGATTTATCTCTTTTATTTTCTTTAAATCAGATTTCCTAAGTTTCCCTGCTGTGATATTTTTTATATTGGCTCCTGCACCAAGAGCTGCTTCTTTTGCAGCTTTTACTGTCATATCATATACCAACCCATGAACTGTCATTCTAAGTCCACCTGCAGCAGAACTAGTAGCTATAAGCTCATTATATGAAATAGAGCTAAAAGAAAGATTAGTTTTTAAATCCTCTATAGCTCCCTTAAGTCCGATATTTACATCCCCCTCTAAGACAGATGTAGCAGCTTGACCTTGCCCAATAAATATTGGGCAAGTGTCTAAACTGTTAAAAGCATTTACTACTGTGGTTGTGCTCCCTATTTCTGCTACTAAAAGATCAATCTTCATTTTGCATCTCTCTTCTCTTTTCAACTAAGAAAGTTGCTACATGCTCTCCTTTAGTTCCCCTGCCAAATCCTGCGTCCATACCAGATTTAACAGCTAATTCATTTGATACTTGTGTTCCTCCTCCAAGTATCATAATCTTATCTCTAACACCTTTTTCTATTGCTAATTCATTTAGTTTTTTCATATTTTTGTAGTGAATATCATCATGAGAGATGATAGTTGAAGTAAGAATAGCATCTGCATTTAATTCTATTGCAGCATCTAAGAGCTTTTCTACAGATATAGATGTACCTAATATATGGCATTCTATTCCATATCTTTCTATTCCACCGTGTTTTATATCTATTATTTCTCTAATACCTACAGAGTGTTCATCTTCACCTACTGTAGCTGCTACTACTTTCATAGGTTTTTCTTTAATATCTGCTCTTATTTCATCTTCTGTGAGTACTTTTGGTTTAGGTGGTATAACTAACTTATCCACATCAATCTCGAAGTCTACTGTACCTTTTAATTCTATACGAGTTCCCTCTGCTTCTTGCATTATTTCTTTGTTTATTACCTCTACATCTTTAAGACCCATTTTCTTTCCAATTTCAATTGCAGCAAATTCAGCTGTTCTTTCATCTATAGGTAGGAATAAGGTAATTAAAATTATACCATCTCCTAGCCACTGAACCTCTGGCTTTATCTTGGAAGATTTTCTAAGTTCTTCTACTTCTTTAAGTCTTACATTTACATTATCAGTTTCATCTAATTCATCTATGAAAATTATCTTAGAAGGATCTTCAAAAGTTCCTGCACCTATAAGTTTAACAGGATTGTCTACAAATTCTTCACCGTACTGAGCTACATTATTGTACCCAAAATGTGCAGTCACAGGAGCCATATAGTCTTTATCTCTTTCATATACCGTTCCTTCTCCTACTCCAGCTTCACTCTTTCTTATGATGCCATCTCCATTTCTACCAGGATAGTATCCAGAGTCTACAAAGAATCCAGCTTCTACTGCATTGAAGTATCCGCCTATTTCTAGCATCTCTTCCATAAACAATATGGCCCTTTCCTTTAATTCTCTAACCTTATCTGCAAGTTCACCACTATCTCTCTTGATTTCTAGCATATTACTAAGGCCATCCATCCCTGCAAAAGCTTGTTTTGCAGTATCCACAGCTTCAATATTATATATATGCCATGGAACATTTCTTCCTTCATCAGGAGTTATAGTTGATTGAATATCTGCACTTGTAAGTTGAGAAATTAACAAGTTGAGTACATGAGTTACAGTAGCCTCTCTTGGAGATGCTTCCATATACTTTGTATTCATTTGAGCTCTCATTTTATATCCCTTAAAGAGTTCTCTAAGTGCCACAGCGTAAGGTAAATCCAGTCTCATACATGGAGCTGGTGGTGCTGTTGGTGGTACTGTAGAAAGACATATATTTTCTTTCTTTATTCCAGCTTTAACTGAAAACATAGAGTTAATTCCGTGCTGAACCATAAGCTCAGGCATTACTTTCCAAGCTTCTCTAGCAGTTGCATTTGCATTGTGAGCTCCATCTATCTGAGCAATGTCTGCCCATCCAATTATATGCTTTGCTTCAGCAGCATCTACAAATGAACGAATCATATTTATATTCCTATAAAGCACATTATACTGTGGATCTTGGTGAGCTCCATTTACTCCTTCTTCTGCAAACATTACTGCGATTTCAGGACCTGCTACACCAGATATATATGAATGATAGTTAATAGGTCTTCCTACTTCATCTTCTATAAAATCAAGTGCTTTTCTTTGAGCCCTTACTTGTTTTCTTGTAATAGGTATTCCACCTACACCTTGTGGAGTACCCTCTATAAGACTTTCGAAATGAGACTGTCCTGCAGTTCTAATTACCATTAAGTGATCTGCTCCATGCCATGCTGCCATTCTCATTCTTCTTATATCATCTTCAAATCTACCTGAAGCTATCTCTGTAGTAATTACAGATTTACCTTGTGGATCTATATCACCAAAATATTTAGCTGCTGGTAGTGGTTGACTTTGCTTTAGCGGTTCAGACATATCGTAATATTCAAATTTTCCAATTTGTCTTGCCTCTTCTGTTCCATCTCTCCAGTGCCATCCTCTTCTTCTAGGTCTATATTTATCTATATCTTTTAATATAAAATCTATATCTAGTTTTTCATTTCTTTTTAATTCCATTAGTTGGCACCTCCTTTAAATGTAGAAACAGCATCTTCCCACATTTCACCTTCAATTAATTTTAAGCCTACTTCTCTTATTTCCAGATTCTTTTCTTTAGAGAGTCTATATAAAATATGTCCTGCACCTTTACCTATAATGCCTCTATCTATTGCGCCATCTACTATTGTTTTTGCTTCAACACTTGAAAAACCCATTCTTAGTAATACAGATCTCTCAATTGATGGTGAAGTATTCTTAGTTGCTAAATCAATAATCGGATCAACAAGATCTGAAGCTAATTTCCAAAATCTAGCTTCAAGTTCATCTTCACTTAAATCAGCTAGATGCTTTCTTCGCTCTTTAAAGTCATCTTCTCTTTCTCTCGCCATTTTACAATCCTCCTTACTAATATTTTGCTCCAAGCTCATCTAATGTTTTCTTTACAAATTCAACATTAGACTTTGTTTCTTCTACAAGGAAATCCATACTTTCTTTGTCTACTTTATCTACCTTTACATGATTTAATGCATTTTTAACAAGTGATTTTCTAGTTTTTTCTAAATCTATATCAACTATTTGAATATATGATGGATCTTTTGGAAGTATAATTGTTTCTCCTGGCACTTCTTCTGTAGGATCTCCAACTAATACTTTTATTCCATTTTCTTTTGCAAATGTAAGTTGAGGATTTATATGTTTTCCTGCTCCTGTATATTCTGTTTCTTGAACTACTAATAATTGATCTTCATCCATTTCTTGAGCTATCTTAAAAGCTGCTGCAAGAGATGTGTTTCCTGCTGGCCCTCTTTCTAATCCTTCTATTTGTGCTAAAAGTTCTGTCATATAAAATACTGAACCTTGATTTGTTGTTACATATCTGTCCATATATCTAAGTGGTCTAGCTGCTGATCTAGGTACATCTGATCTATCTGGCCATGTAGTAAATGGTATACCAAATCCTGTATGACCTGTTGTAAATGATTTTTTGTTAAATTGCTTGTCAGATGCCATGTGAAGTCCAGAAAGACTAACACTTGCTGCTATCACCTTGGTTTTTGCTCCTGCTTTTATAAGTCCACGAGCTGTACCTGTTAAGTTTCCTCCACCTGCATTAGTAACTACTACTGCATCTGGATCTCTTCCTTCTCTTTCTCTAAACTCCATAGAAATTTCATAGCCTAGTGTTTCAACTCCTGCTATTCCAAAAGGTGTATAAAGTGATGCATTGAAGAATCCTGTTTCTTCAAGCATTACAAGGAATGTATAGAAAAGTTCTGGTCCAACTGTAAGCTGTACAACTTCTGCTCCGTATGCTTCACATTTTCTTGCTTTTTCAATTATTTCAGGTTGACCTTTTCCTTCCGAGTCGTAGCATTCCTGAACTATTATACATTTAAGTCCTAACATTGCTGCTTGAGATGCAACTGCTGCACCGTAGTTTCCTGATGTAGCTGCTATTACACCTTTGTATCCCAAACGTTTTGCATGATAACATGCAGTAGCTGCACGCCTTGCCTTAAAAGATCCAGAAGGATTGCTTGCTTCGTCTTTTAAGAATATCCTAGCACCTTTTCCCTCCGGTGCAAAACTTCTTGCAAGTTTTGTTAGATTTTTAAGTTCAAGTAGTGGAGTATTACCTACACCTGTAGCCGTTTGTATTTCTATTATCTCTTGAAGAGTGTATCCCGTTTCCTTCATCATTCTTTCATAATCAAACTTTATATTTCCACTCTCAAATTCTTGGTAATCTATTCCTACCGCCTTCTTCATTATCTCGGGTCTTCTTGCCATTACAGCATCATAACTCATATCTTTAGTCATTATCTATTCTCCTTTCCTAGGATTTCTCTTGCTTGACGTCCTATATATAATAGCTCTGGCACGCTTTTACCAAAATCGTGCTCCCAGTAAGGATTTACTTCAAGTAATTTTCCCTCTACTGTTCTTCCAATATAAGTTTCAACTTTTACATTGTCACCAATATTCGCTTCTTCATCTAGTAAAAATCCCTTATCCCACATTTCTAAGGGTACATTTTGTGTATCTTCTGGTATATTAGAAGCTCTTTCTCCTACTTCAAGTACTACATTGTATATTCTAACCCATTCTCCGCGTTTTGCGTCCATTAATATCCCATCCTTTCATAAATACAAGTGAAGAGAATTAACTCTTCACCTTTATAACTGTTTTTACTCTTCTATAAGTTCTCTCATATCACCCATGATAGCTCTTGGTATAGGTAGGTCTATCATAGTCTTTAATCCTGGTCTAGAGTTTATTATATTTGGAATCATATTTACTGTCATTGCAATTGTTCCAATTCCTCCAGGTACTTCTGGTGTAATAGACATATTTACATTTGGTGTACCTTTTATAGTTATATAGTCTCCAGTAGTCCCACCTTCAAGCTGTGGTTCTACTTGTTGTGGGTGAAGCATCTCTATCTTCATTTCACCATCAACATATCCGTAACCTTTCATATTACAGCCTGCTACATCTCCTTCTTTAACTTCTGCATTAGGAGCTTTTCTGTATACTGATGATATGATTGGAGCTCTAGTAAGTTTTATATCGTCTGATAATTTCCATCCTAGCCCATCTGCAATCATTGTAATAGATTCTGGAAAACCTACATGACCGTCTAAATTATCTTCTGCTACTCTTGTATTAAACTCATCTACAGTAATACCAACACCTTGTCCCTTCATTACAGATGGACCAAATGGCGAAAGATTGTTTATTCTCTCTGCTTTGATACTCTCTACATCAACACATGCACCTGTGAGTGTTAATACTAATAAATCCATTATTAGTCCTGGATTTATACCAGTTCCAAGAACTGTAACTCCATTTTCTTTAGCTATCTTATCTAATTCTTTTGTTAGCTCTGGTTCTTGAGCTTTTGGATATGCCATCTCTTCTGCAGTTGACACAACATTTATTTTTCTTTCAAGACAATACTTTATTTTATCAAAATTATCTTTAGTAAATGAATCAGTTGCAAGCACAACTATATCTGCAACTCCTTCTTTGATTACATCTTCAAAAGAGCCTGTAAGAAGATCTTTTCTATCTCCTCTTTCTATATCCAAGAAATCGTACATACTCTTGCCTATTTTGTCTCCTCTAACAACAGCTCCTACTACGTCTACTCCTTTCTTATCAAGTAGCATTTCAGCTATACCTTTTCCCATTGACCCTAAGCCCCATACTATTACCTTTACATTCTCTTTTCTCATCT
This sequence comes from uncultured Tissierellaceae bacterium, assembly GCA_964428475.1. Taxonomy (GTDB): domain Bacteria; phylum Bacillota; class Clostridia; order Tissierellales; family Tissierellaceae; genus JARICQ01. The sequence goes on along the minus strand of CAYRYO010000001.1, from coordinate 30,443 downwards.
GAGCACCTCCATAAATTTTTTATACCTTATGCATATTATATATGCAATATCCTTGCCAAGGTTTCAAACCCCTATAAAAATTTTAAAATACCATTTTTTAGATGATTTTATGATATGTTAAGCAATATTCATGTTTTTATACATTTATTCAAATAGATTTCATATGATTTAAAATAGGCAATGCAATATTATTTGCACTTACCGCAAACAATATTGCACTAGATATTATATTTCTTTAGTTTGTGTTGTAATGTTTGCCTTTTAATCCCTAGTTCTTCTGATGCTTTAGATATGTTTTTTTTATTTTTGTCTAGCGATTTAATTATCATTTCTTTTTCTATGTCATAAAGAGTTTCCGGTAAACTTTTATTTAATTTTCTATTTGTATATCTACTTTTAAAAGGTTTATCCTCCATTAAGTATGTAGAAGATATAAAGTCTTCAGTATCCAGTACCCTCTTATCATCTTCTACCATATTCATGGCACCCTCAATTACATTTGAAAGTTCTCTAACATTGCCTGGCCAGTCATGTTGTAAAAATAGGGTTTCTGCCTGGATAGACATTTTTTCTATTTTTTTCCCAAGAATAATATTATATTTATCTACAAAATATTCGCTTAATATATTTATATCCTCTTTCCTAGCATTTAAACTAGGTATATAAATATATATTACATTTAATCGATAAAAAAGGTCTTTTCTAATTGTTCTATTCTTTAGGCTTTGTAATGGTTGTTCGTTTGTAGTAGCAATTATTCTAACATCAACAGGTATATCTTTTTTTCCCCCTATACGCCTTATATACCCTTCTTGCAAAACTCTTAACAATTTGGCCTGAAGTGGTAATGACATTGAGTTGATTTCATCAAGCATAAGTGTCCCACCATTTGCCTGTTCAAATATACCTTCTCTCTGAGTAGCACCTGTAAATCCACCTTTTTCTGTTCCAAATAGCATTCCTTCTAAAAGAGACTCTGGTATGGCTGCACAGTTTTGGGCTATAAATGGATGGTTTCTTCTTACACCATCATAATGTATACTCTGAGCAAATAGTTCTTTGCCTGTACCTGTGTCTCCATATATAAGAACCGAAGAAGATGAATTGCTTGCTTTTTTACCTATTTTTTTAGCTAATATAAACCTCTCATCTTGTCCTATTATATCCTTAAATCCATATCTATTTATTTTATCTCTTGATTTCCCTTTCACACTTTTTGATTTTTTCAGCTCATCTTGAAGATCTATTAATCTGTCAGATAAATTTCTGAGATGTGTTATATTGTTAGCAATTTCAAGAGCTCCAATAATTTTTTTATTTTCATATAATGGTATAGTGGAATTTATAGATGTTATTTTTTTACCTTTAAAATTTAGATAGGTCTGCGTGCTATTTAAAATAGGTATTCCAGTATTTAATACTTTTATCAAAGTAGAGGTATCTTGATTTAAACTTGGAAAATTTATCAACATTTCTTTTTCCAAAACTTCTGTTCGTTCAAGTCCTTCTAAATTTGCCATAGTTTCATTATAAACTATGGTTTTTTTATCTTTATCTATTACATGAACTCCGATATCCCCATAATGCAAAATATTTTGCATTATTATTTTATCTATATTCTTTGTTCTCATCTTATCATCCTTATAATCTTAATGTAATTGCACCTATCATCCTATTTTTTGTATTTTCTTTTCTATATGAGTATAGGATATCAGTATTGCAAGATGTGCAAAATAAACTCTCTATTATGTTTTCATCTTTGATTCCTGTATTTAAAAGATTTATTTTGTTAGTCTTCCATAAATCTAAATACATCTTCTCATTTCTAAACAGTACTATATTATCTTCATCTGGGAATCTTTCTCTAAACAAACTCTCTACGTCATGTCCAATTTCATAGCAACATGATCCTATAGAAGGTCCTATTGCAACTATTATATCATTTAAATTCGATTCAAAATTCAATTGAAACGAATCTATCATCACTTTAGATATGTTATTCAAAGTCCCCTTCCATCCTGAATGAGCCATACCTATCACTTTTTTTACTCTATCATAAAAATAAATAGGTACACAGTCTGCATGATATGTAGCTAAAACTATACCTCTCTTGCTTGTAATAAGACCATCTCTTGGCTTTTTAGCTAGCAATTCTACGTCTTGATCTGTTATTATTTCAACTTCTATCCCATGAACTTGGGTTGCACTATATACTAAACTTTTATTTATACTAAATACATCACTTAAATCATCTATTATGTTCTTTTGATTCCAGCCAATTCTAGTTGAAAATAAATGATCTACTTCATCATCTATTTTAAATCGACTAATTTGTAGATACGATCTATTTTTACTGTCTTTCTCTAGTATCATAATTTTCTCCTAATTTTCTCTTTTATTCACCTAAGAGTTTTTTTAATTCATTCATAAAAGTATTCAAATCCTTGAATTGTCTATATACTGAAGCAAATCTAACATATGCAACTTCATCTATATCTTTTAATTTATTCATTACCATTTCACCTATATATACAGAAGTTATCTCTTTTTCAAGGGAATTCGAAAGATCTATTTCTATTTCATCTACAATCACTTCTATGTCTTTGACAGAAACTGGTCTTTTTTCACAAGACTTTATTATTCCATTTAAAATCTTATTTCTGTCATAACTTTCTCTATTTCCATTCTTTTTTACTACAATGAGAGGGATTTGTTCTATTTTTTCATAAGTTGTAAATCTTTTATTGCACTTTGTACATTCTCTTCTTCTTCTAATTGCTTGTCCTTCATCAGTTGGTCTTGAATCTACTACTTTTGAATCTAAAAATGAACAGTATGGACACTTCATGGTTTCACCTTCTTCGTTTTGTTTTTCACCTCAATTATATTACATTGTATAGGAAAAGTCTAATTAGATATTTCATCATAGTAATCTACTAAGATAATATCTGTACCCACCTTAGATATATTGTTCCAAGGTATTATTATATCTGAAGTTTTTCCAAATAAACTTAACATTTTACTTCCACCAGATATAACTATTCCGGTTATAGTACCTAAATCTAAATCTAATTCAAAGTCATATATATAACCCATTCTCTCTCCACTGTGTATATTGATTATCTCTTTTTCTCTTAAATCTGCTAAATTTAACATAGCCCCACCTCTTTCTATATCTCTTTATATTATATATATAATATAAAATTATATATATGACTAAAATAGATGAGACATGTTAAATTTATTTAGATTTTAAACATGCTTGCGCATTTGTTTTAATGCATTTTTTTCAAGCCTGGAAACTTGTGCTTGTGAAATTCCTATCTCATCAGCCACCTCCATTTGTGTCTTCCCTTTAAAAAACCGTAAATTGAGTATTTGTTTTTCTCTAGTATTTAATTTTTCAATGGCTTGCTTTAAAGCTATATCTCTAAGCCATGTTTCATCTTCTGCTTTTTCATCTTTTATCTGATCCATTACAAATACTGAGTCTCCACTATCATAAAATATTGGTTCAAAAAGTGATATAGGATCCTGAATTGCCTCTAGTGCAAATACTACTTCTTCTTTAGGCAGTTTCAGTTCAGCTGCTATCTCATATATAGTAGGCTCTTTTGAATTTCTAAAAATCAATTCTTCTCTTGCATGAAGAGCTTTATATGCAATATCTCTTAGAGATCTAGACACTCTTATTGGATTATTGTCTCTTAAATGTCTCCTTATTTCACCTATTATCATGGGCACCGCATATGTTGAGAACCTAACATTTTGACTTAAATCAAAATTATCTATAGCCTTTATAAGCCCTATACATCCTACTTGAAAAAGGTCATCTACTGGTTCTCCTCTTCTATTAAACCTTTGTATTATGCTGAGTACCAGTCTAAGGTTTCCCTGTATAAATTCTTCCCTTGATTCCAAATCACCATCTTTTATTTTTATTAATAATTCTTTCATTTTTTCCTTTTTTAAAACTGGAAGTTTTGCAGTGTTCACACCGCATATCTCTACTTTAGATCTATGCATGTATTCTTCATCCTTTCGTGGTAAATTGCCCCTTTCATATAAAATTATTGCCTCTATTATATTTTTTATTCAATATACTAGAGGCAACCTTTTAAATTAACTTTACCATTTCTTGCTGAAGTCTTTTAATTATTCTTTTTTCAAGCCTAGATATATATGATTGCGATATCCCAAGAAGGTCTGCTACTTCTTTTTGGGTTTTTTCTTCGCCCTTACCTAGTCCAAATCTAAGTTCAACTATGGTCCTTTCTCTACCTGAAAGTTTTTTCACTACTTGTGATAGTAATTCTCTATCTACTTTTGTCTCTATATCTTTAAATACAATATCTGACTCCGTACCAAGTATATCTGATAAAAGCAATTCATTTCCATCCCAATCCACATTTAAAGGTTCATCCAGAGATATCTCGGATTTTAATTTACTTGTCTTTCTAAGATACATAAGTATTTCATTTTCAATACATTTTGAAGCATATGTAGCAAGCTTTATTTTTTTATCTGGATCAAATGTATTCACAGCCTTTATAAGTCCAATGGTTCCTATTGATATAAGATCTTCTATTGCTATTTTTGTATTATCAAACTTTCTAGCTATATATACTACAAGTCTTAAATTTCGCTCTATCAATATACTCTTCACGCTTTCATCTTTTTTAAGTAAAGACAAATAATACTTTTCTTCATCAGGTTTTAGTGGTGGTGGAAGTACTTCTCCACTTCCAATATAATGTATTCCCTTTACCAATTTTAACTTTCTTAAAACTTTAAATATAGTTAAATGAAACCTGACTTTTAACTTAATAAACATTTACACTCCCCCTATTGATTATTTCCTGATTTAGTAGCCCATTATATTGATTATCAGTAGTCAATTCTCCATTGTATATTCCTATAATTAAATCCTCATAGAATATATCTTCTTGTCCATGAACAATTATATAATTAGGCTTAAATCCAATTAATATATTTGAGCTTGAACTTATTGATTTAAATGGTATCAATCTAATACTTATATCTTCTTTTAAGTTTTCCATCATCTTTTCTATTTCAATAAAATCATTGTCTCTATTAGTTTCATAAATGTTTTTAAATAAATCTGGAATTAATTCCTTTATAAATCTATATTCCACTACAAATACAGGACACTTGGTCATTGGCTCTACTAAACTATTCCCCGTATCCAGTAAAGTGTAAATCCTAGCTTCTCTGCCTTTTAGAATCACTGATATATTAAGTATATTTTTATCTATTTCTGTTTTTTCATAATAGTAATTCAATAAATTTTTTATCACTACTGCTCCAAACGCTACGCCTAATACCAAGTATTTTATTGAAAAACCATTGTTGAAAAAATTAAAACTATTTGAAAAACTATTGTCAAAGTAATAAAAACCTATACTTGCACCTGCAAATATAAAAGACAATACATAGAATGCTGAAACTTGCTTGATATAAATCGCATTTGATTTTGAATTAAATGCACATTTTACGGCTAAAAAAGAAACTATTATTTTTATATGTGTTTTTAAAAGAAAATTTAATGATGGAAAAAACATTGCAAATGGATATAGTGCTAGAGTAATTGAAACTAATATTATTTTTTTATTTGAAACCTTTGTCCGGGTAATATCTTTTGTTCCTTGCAATATTATATAATTAATTATTAGATTTTCTAAAAATAAGTATTCTGCAACTATATACAACAATACCTCCTCCAAGCTATAACTCTTATACTCTAGATTATAAAACAAAAATGATGATTTTTTTGTCATATTCTGAATGTAAAAAAAAACGTATCTCGTCAAAAGATACGTTTTTTTTCAATATATAATTATAATAATTTTTTATTTGCGTTTGTCTCTTTTTCTAAGAAATATAGGAATATCCAATTCATCTTCCTCAAATGTAGATGTTGCCTCATCTCTTAACTTTTCTCCATCATTTATATCCTCATCCCTACCCTCTTCTTTATCTACTGATATGTTTTTAATGTCGAAACCAGTAGCAATTACAGTTATTTTTATTTCATCTTTTAGACTTTCATCTATACCTGCACCAAATATAATATTTGCATCTTTATCTACTGATGCCCTTATAAGATCTGCCGCTTCATTTACTTCAAATATACCTAAATCTTCCCCGCCAGTAATATTTAACAGAACTGATTGGGCTCCATCTATAGAGGTTTCTAAGAGTGGAGATCTTACAGCCTGTTTAGCTGCTTCTGTAGCCCTATTGTCTCCAGCAGACATTCCAATACCCATATGAGCTATACCTTTATCGCTCATTATAGTCTTTACATCTGCAAAATCTAGATTAATTAAATTTGGAACAGCAATTAAATCAGATATACCTTGTATACCTTGTTTAAGTACTTCATCTGCCATCTCAAATGCTTCTACTATAGTTGTCTTTTTATCCGCTATTTGAAGTAATCTATCATTAGGTATAGTAACTAAAGTGTCTACATGCATCTTAAGCTCATTTACTCCTTGTTCGGCTTGCTTTAACCTTTTTGGTCCTTCAAAAGCAAAGGGTTTTGTAACTACTCCAACAGTAAGTACTCCCAATTCTCTTGCTATCTCTGCTACCACTGGAGCTGCTCCTGTACCAGTTCCCCCTCCCATACCTGCAGTTATAAATATCATATCTGCTCCCTTAAGAGCTTCCATTATTTCATTTCTGTTTTCTTCAGCTGCTTTTGCTCCAATGTCTGGATTTGCACCTGCTCCAAGTCCTCTAGTTAGTTTTTCTCCTAATTGTAATTTAACTTCTGCCCTTGATGAAAACAATGCTTGTCTATCAGTGTTCATAGCTATAAAGTCTATCCCCCTTACACCTGAATCAATCATTCTATTTACCGCATTGTTTCCTCCACCACCAACTCCTATAACTTTTATCCTAGCAAATTCATCAACATCAATATCAAAATCAAACATTCGCTTTCCCCCTCATCTTTATAGTTGTCATATTTATAGTAAAAAGGTTTTATGATTTATCTTTTTCAAATAATATATTCCTTCTTATCTTTGCAAAATTTTCAAACAGCCTTCCTCCAAATACAAGTATAGCTGCATAATACAGTGGAACACCTAATTTATCTCCTAAATATGCTAAAAATGCTGCTATAATGGCATTTCCAAAAAATCCCGAAACAAATATTCTCGTATCAAATTTCTTTTCCAAATTTGCCCTTATTCCACCAAATACAGAATCCAAACAAGCCAGTATTGCTACTGATACATATAGAGAATAAGATGCATTATAAGTAAAGGGTAGTAAATATCCAATAACTGCTCCAATCAATATTCCAATAAATGCAAAAAACAAATTAATCACTCTCCCCTAGTGGCTTGGCATACTTAAAATCAAACATTCCTTTATAAGATGGAATGATAATCTTATCCTTTACTTCTACTTCAAAGCCTTTATTATAAACATTTTTAAGTATATCTCCATTGGTGCCAGGTGCAGATACAGACGCCATTAAAAGCTTGGTATCTCCGATAGCTTTAATTAAAAATGGGATTCCTGAACTTCTACCATTGATTCTTATAATAGGCCCTCCACATTTTATTTCAGATGTAGCTATTACTCTTTCATCATTTATACTTATCGCCTCAGCACCTGCTACTTTTAGATCATTTAATATATTTAAAATATCTACATCATGTATTACATCTTTGTTGATATCAAACCACCAATCTCTTTTTTCTTGATTGTCATACATGCTTATTACTATTCCTGGCCCTTTTAACTCAGATATACCAGAATAAATTTTGTTTTTTTCTAAATCTTGATTCAATATATCTATAATATTATCGTCGCCTTTTGATATGTTTTCAAGTACGATTAATTCTTCTTGCTTTTGTTTTTCTACTTTTTCTAGTTCTATTATCTCTTTTTTGATACTTTCTACTTCCATTTTTGCTATTTGCAAGGAATTTATGGTAATAGGCTTATAAATTTCTAATTTCATTTTTACTTGAAGTATAATAAATATGCCTAATATAATGCTAAATAAGGTTATAATTATTTTAGGGTTGTTTTTTTTCATATCGTCACCCCTAATTTGCTTCTTCTGTCGGACTAGCATATATCATTTCTTTTATCTTCTTATATCTCGGTATATTAATCGATATTTCTTTTCTTACTTGCACTAGATAGTCCAAATCTCTTAAGTACTGAACTATTCCGCCTTTGAGATTTAGAGCTGATTCCAGCTTTTGTGCATCTCCTATAGCCTTTATAATAATTGGTGAGCTGTTAGATACTCCATTTATCTCTATATGATTTCCTGCTTTTTCAATTTCAGTAAAAGCAGTGTACCTTTGATCATTAATCGATATAGCTTCAGAATCTGCTGCATTTAATACAGATATTACCATAAGAACAAGTTCCAAATCATCCACTATGGTATACCCTTCACCAAATAGAAGCTCTACTGGGGGGTCGTTTATCTCAAGTACTATACCTGGTCCTTCTAAATCTAAATACCCTGCAAGCATTCTATATTTCATTGTATCATTATATAGATTTTCTGCATATACATTTTTATCTACTTCATTCATCTCATATTGTTTTATTTTTTCTTCTAATTCATCTATTCTATTTAGCTGAGCTTCTTTTTCACTTTGAACTTTTTTAAGTTCTGTAGCTAATTCTTGCGCTCTATGCATGGGAAGTATACCTTCTCCAATTGTTTGATTTACAGTCTTTAGTTGAATGGATAAAATTACTCCTAAAAAAGATGACACAAGTAGTATGGCAATATAATTCTTTATGTTTTTCACTTTATCCCTCCTCCTTATCTTCTAATACAACTATGAGGTTTTCTCCTTTGTTCATTAAAATAGTTTTGACATTTAATTTTTCTTCTTCTATATTGTTTAATACTTGGACAAGTAATCTCAATTTATATTCTACATTATTTACAATACCAAATACAACCTCTATCTCATCAAAAGTTAATATATTAATATTTGTATCATCTTCCATATTTATGTATTTAAACTTTGAAAGCATATTTAATTCTTCCGACTTCCTTATAAATTCAACCTTTAGCCCATCTTCATTGTTTACAAAAACATCTTCACCGATAACTTTATTTTGAATATTTAGTCCTACTACTTCTGTTAGACTTTCATCTTTCTTATCTATGTTATCTAAAATGTAGCCTTCATTATCAATTATAGCAAAAGACGATATATTTTGAATTTGTATGATTTCTTGTCTTTCCTCTATGTTTATTATTACTTCCTTAGGAAATCTTCTCTTCACTTTTACATTTTTTATATATGGAAGTGTAGTTATATTTTTTTCTGCATTTTTAATGCTAATTTTAAATATATTTTCACCTTTTTGTATTGATGATAATAGCACTATTTTGTTTTCTAATACTTTTTCATTTCCTAATACAGTAATACTATCTATTGAAAAAAAACCAGCATTTATCATTAATATGAAAATAGCAAATCCAATAAACAATATGAAAACTGTAGATAAAAACATCCTTTTTCTTTTTGTCTTTTTTTGTACCCGAGATAATTTTTTCATACTATACACTCCTAGGCTTGTCCTCTCCACCGATAGCAGCAAAAGCTGCTATTCAGTCTTCATTATATCTGCTCCTAAACCTTTTAAAGTTAAATGAAAATCTTCATATCCTCTTTCAATATGATAAATATTATTAACTTCTGTAATTCCCTTAGCTGCTAACCCAGCTATCACAAGAGCTGCGCCACCTCTTAAATCTTTGGCAGTAGTCTTAGCACCGGTAAGCTCTTTAACACCATTTATCACAGCCACCTTCCCAAATGTCTTGATATTGGCACCCATTCTACTTAATTCTTCTGCATGCTTGAATCTATTTTCAAATACAGTTTCACTAATTATACTAGTTCCATTCGCCACTGAAAGTAATGCCATAAACTGTGCTTGCATATCAGTTGGAAATCCTGGATAAGGCAATGTCTGAATCATCTCTATAGAATTAGCTCTTTTAGGACCAGATATCTTAATTGAATTTGAATTGGTATATATTGATGCACCTAATTCCTTTAATTTTGCAATTATACTTTGAATATGCTCAACCACTATATTGTTAATAACTAAATCTCCATGTGTAATAGCACCAATAGTTAAAAATGTACCTGCTACTATTCTATCTGGAACTATGCTGTGAGTTACATCTTTAAGTTTGTTAACACCCTCAATACCTACTATAGAAGTACCTGCACCATATACATTTGCACCTGCCTTATTTAAGTAATTCTGTAAATCAATTATCTCAGGTTCTCTAGCTGCATTTCTTATAAGTGTACTTCCTTCTGCTCTTACTGCTGCAAGTATTATGTTTTCTGTTGCGCCAACCGATGGATAATCAAGTTGTATTTCACAGCCTTTTAATCCACTAGTTTTGCAATGTAAATATCCATGAGATTCTTCTATTTGAGCACCCATCTTTCTAAGAGCTTTAAGATGTAGGTCTATTGGTCTTGGACCAATTTCACAACCTCCTGGATATGAAATTATAAGTTCTCCATCTCTTGCAAGAAGTGCCCCCATTAGAATAATTGAAGATCTCATTTCTCTTACTAGATCTTCTGGTACAGAAACCTTATCTAATGTGCTTGAATCTATCTCCATACTATTTCCATCTCTCATTACTTTGCACCCTAGAGCCTTTAGTATATTTTCCATTATATTTACATCTCTAAGGTTAGGAACATTTAAAAGTGTACTTTTGTTTTTCCCTATAACAGTAGCTGCTAAAATAGGTAATACTGCATTTTTAGCACCTGTAACTTCAACCTCTCCTGTTAACTTTTTTCCCCCATTGATAATATATTTTTCCACATAACCACCTCCATATATCTATATAAAACATTGATATATAACCATATTATGCCTATATAGAGATGTGGTTACATTTTACTTTTCTGCTAGACTTAAAACTATACTTGCTATTTTTTCTCCAGCTTTAACCTTACTTATTTTTTTGCAATTGTTTGACATTGACTCCATTTTAGCTTTATCAGATATAATATCCGATATATTTTTGTTTAGAACTTTACCGTCTAGTTCACTTTCTAATATGACAATAGATGCACCACTATCTTTAAACGCCTTTGCATTGTATTCTTGATGATTTTCTGCCGTATAAGACTTAGGTATCAAAATACTAGGTACCCCAACTGCTGCCACTTCAGAAAGAGTTATAGCACCAGCAGAAGTTATTATAAGTGATGCTATATTAATAGCCTCAGGCATATCATATAGATATGGAAGAATTCTTATATTTTTATTTAAGTTTATGTTATCATTTTTCAATCTGTTCATAAATGTATCATAATGTCTTTTCCCAGTTACATGAATTATTTGAAGGTCATCACTCTTATTTCTATTTTTTATAACTTCATATATAGAATCATTTAAACTTTTTTGACCTCCACTTCCACCAAATGAAAGTACTAGATGTATATTTTTTTCTATATTTAGGTTTTTATAGGCTAAGTCTTTATCTATTTCTAGCAGTTCTTTTCTTATAGGATTTCCTGTTAAGATTACTCTATCTTCATATTTAAAATACTTCTTTGACTCTTCAAATGTGACTAAAACCTTATCCACATATCTAGAAAGTATTTTATTAGTAATTCCAGGAAATGCATTTTGCTCATGTATTAAAGCTGGAATTTTCTTCTTCTTTGCCATATAAACAATTGGCCCACAAACATACCCACCAGTACCTATTACTACATCTGGCTTGAATTCATTCAATATTTTTTTAGCATCATTAATTCCAAGTAAAAGTTCCTTTACAGAAATTATCATTTCTTTGTTTAATTTTCTGGGCATACCCTTTACTCTTATTGTTTTAAATTCAATTCCTGCCTTTGGCACTAATTCACTTTCAAGTCCATATTTGGTTCCAACATAGAGTATGTTCGCTGATTTATCTTTCATTTTTATCTGACTTGCAATAGCTAAGGCTGGATAAATATGTCCTCCTGTGCCTCCACCAGATATTAAATATTTCACACTATCAACTCCTATCCAATTTTGCATATCTTGAAATATTTAAAAGTATGCCTACAGCAGACATATAAATCATAAGCGAAGTACCTCCATATGATACAAATGGCAAGGTAATTCCTGTAGTAGGCATTGAAGAAGTAACTACTGCTATGTGAATAAGTGTTTGAACAGCTATAAGAGATGTAATCCCAGTAGCTAGGTAAGACCCAAAGCTATCTTCTATGCTGAGGGCTATCCTAATACCCCTCCAAATAAGTACTATAAATATAAAAGATACTAAAAATGTTCCTAAAAAACCCAATTCTTCTCCTATAATAGATAAAATAAAATCATTGTATGATTCTGGTATATAAAAGAATTTTTGCCTGCTTTTTCCCAGTCCTAGTCCGAATAATCCTCCTGAACCTAAGGCATATAGTGATTGGACTGCTTGCCAACCAAATCCCAATTTATCTTCAAATGGATTTCTAAATACAGCTATTCGTTTTAGTCTAAAAGCACCTTTTTCCCCTCTAGTTGCTACAAATAATAATGCTGCTCCTGCACCCATTATCAAAGGAATATTCATTAGATGCATTCCACCTACAAAAAACATAATCATAAGTGTGGCAGCTAGAGTCACTGCTGTGCTTAAGTCATTTTGTATAAATATTACCCCACAGGCTATCCCTATGATCAAAAACACTGGTATAGTTCCATGTCTGAACGTTGATATTGCTTTCCTTTTATTTGATAGAAAGTTTGATAAATATATAATAGATCCTATTTTGATAGTGTCCGAAGGCATAAAAGATATAAACCCTAAATCTATCCATCTTCTAGCGCCTTTAGCTTCATAGCCAAGTGGCGAAAACACCATAAGTCCCAAAAATAATGAAAATACAAATATTAAAAGAGAATGTTTCTTGTAAAATCTGTAGTCTATATTCATACACATTAAAAGTCCAAATAAGCCTACACCTGCAGAGAATAGTTGCTTTTTTAAAAAACGATACCCATCATTATATTTTTGCATTGCTTCAGGCCAACTTGCACTAAATACCATTATTATTCCTATAAAAACTAATATAATAGTTGCCATAAGCAATGTGAAGTCAACTTCTTTTTTTCTTCCTAAGGATTTTTTTTTATCCATATTAATCCTCCTACAGACTCTCCACTATATTCTTGAAGTCTATTCCTCTTTCTTCAAAGTTATTGTACATTCCCCATGATGCACATGCTGGTGATAATAATACATTGTCACCTCTTTCACTTAATTCATAAGACAATTTAACCGCTTCCTTCATATTATTTACTAGATGAATCCTATTAAAGCCATTTTCTATTGCAGTTTGTTTTATAATTCCTTTAGTCTCTCCTAATAATACCAATTCTTTTACCTTCCCATTAAATGAATCTATAAGCTTATCATATTCTGATCCCTTATCATATCCACCTGCTATCAAAATAATTGGACTATCTATTGCCTCTATTGCTTTAATTGTTGAATCAGGATTGGTACCCTTTGAGTCATTATAAAAAGATATTTCATCTTTTATCTTGACATATTCAATTCTATGTTCAACTCCTTTAAATGCTTTTAAAGAAGATGCTATAGATTCTTTGCTGAGTTTCATTACCCATGATATACAAAGAGATGCCAATGCATTTTCCAAATTGTGATTTCCAGGTATTTGCATTTCATCACACTTCAATATTCTATTTGTTTCTATACCCTCTTTAAACACTATCCATTCATCTTCTATAAATGCACCTTCTTTTAATTTTTCATTTACACTAAACCATATTACATTGGAGCTCAAAAACTCCCCTATTTCTCTTAGTCTCTTGTCATCATAATTTAATATGGTGTAGTCATTTTCATCTTGATTTTTTAGTATCTTTTTCTTTGCATTTATATAGTTTTCGAAGTTCCCATGCCATGAGATATGATCTGGGGTAATATTTATTATCGCACTTATATGTGGTTTAAAACTAACAGTGTGTTCTAGTTGAAAACTACTCGATTCTACGATTAATATATCTTCATCTTGAATATTAAATACATTGTCTAGAATACCTACACCTATATTCCCTGCAATAAGCGCATTATATCCAGCTTTTTCAAAAATTTCTCCTGTTAATTTAGTAGTTGTAGTTTTACCATTAGTTCCTGTTATAGCTATTATGTTATTACCAGAGTTTATTCTGTAGTATAATTCTAAGTCTGTGATTATCTCGATATTCATCGATTTTGCTTCAACAAGTATTGAAATATCTGGAGGTATTCCTGGGCTTTTTAATATCAAATCAATATGCTGTAAAACAGGGCTCTTACCGTCTAAATATTCTTTAACATAAATGCCCTTAATTTCATTTAAAAATTCCCCTAAATCATTTTCTGATTTCGAGTCATATAGATAAATATTTGCTTCAAGTTTTTCCAAAGCTTTTACTGCTGACACTCCTGTTATTCCAAGCCCTACCACTAATACATTTTTATTTTTCAAATACATATTACCAACTCACTTTCTTAAATCAAACTATATATCCCAATCAGACAAAATATCACTGTAAATATCCAAAACACAGCAACTATCTTGGTTTCTTTCCAACCTTTTTGTTCATAATGATGATGTAATGGACTCATTAAAAACACTCTTTTCCCCGTTAATTTAAAAGATGTAACTTGTATGATTACAGATAAGGCTTCTATAAAGTATATGCCACCTACTATAGGTATTATTAATGGTATATTTAATAATATGGCTATAGCTGATACTGCTCCTCCAAGGGCAAGTGATCCAGTGTCTCCCATAAACACCTTGGCAGGATAAGCATTATGTATTAGAAACCCTAAGCAAGCTCCAGCAAGTGCTGTAGCAAAAAATGCTATGCTTCCCCTTCCCCAGCTAAGTGCAATTATTGCAAAAAAAGAAAGTACTATAAGAGTAACTCCTGATGCCAATCCATCTAACCCATCTGTCAAATTTACACTATTTACTGTACCAACTACTACAAATATAATAAAAGGAATGTATAATATACCTAAGTCTATATATTGATTTTCTACAAATGGAATGATCAGTTTTGTTCCAAGTTCAGAAGTAGATGACTGATACACAGCAAGTAAAGTTGCAACTAAAATCTGCCCTAATAGCTTTTGATAAGCTCTGAGTCCTAAATTTCTCTTTTTTACAACCTTTATATAATCATCTATAAACCCTATGGTCCCAAAACCAAGGGTAGATAGTATTAATACATATAAAATATACATATCCTTATCTTCCATTCCACTCGTAAGAACCATAATAATCAAAGCAATTAAAATTATTATTCCACCCATTGTTGGTGTACCAGTTTTTTTAAGGTGACTTTTAGGTCCTTCTTCTCTAATACTTTGCCCAACTTTCAATTTTTTTAAAAGTGGAATCAAAATTGGTCCAAGAATCAGTGTTATAATGAATGAAATAAGCATGGTTCTCATTATATCAGTATAATTAATCATCTTTTTCTCCTCTCAAGTTCTCAATCTATAATAATTTTTTATTCAAATGATCAATCACTATTTGTCTTTCATCAAATGAAAATTTCTCATTGTTAATCGTTGTGTATATTTCATGTCCTTTACCTGCAAGGAGTATTATATCATTTTTCTGAGCATTATCTAATGCATATATTATAGCTTCTTTTCTATCTATTATCTTTATATATTCTCCACCTGACCTTTTTGTACCTTCTATGACATTGTTTATTATCTCCTCTGGATCTTCATTTCTAGGATTATCTGAAGTTACTATTGATAAATCAGCATGACGTCCTACCGTCTCTCCCATTTCAGGTCTTTTGGTCTTGTCTCTATTTCCTCCTGCTCCAAACACTACTATCTTTCTCCCTTTTGCAAATTCATCAATAACTTTAAGGACTTTTTCAAGTCCATCCGCAGTATGTGCAAAATCTATAATTACAGTATAATCCCTAGCTGTAGGCACTACCTCGAACCTTCCTCTAACCCCCTGTAGAGCTTCTAGCCCTGTTTTTATCCCATAGATAGATATACCATGGGCATAAGCTGCAGTAGCTGCTGCTAATGCGTTGTATACACTGAATTCACCGGGTGTATTTAACTTTATACTTATACTACCACCAGCTGTATTTAATGTAAACCTTATAAAAGATAGTCCATGTTCTATATTGCTAGCAAATACATCTGCCTTTTCTTTTATTCCGTAGGTAAGTATAGGAACTTTAGATTTTATCTCTTCTATCAATTTTTTTCCATAGTCATCGTCTACATTTATTATATTGTATCTTCTTGTTTTAGCAAAAAGTCTTGATTTAGCTTTAAAATAATTCTCCATCGTCTCATGATAGTCTAAGTGGTCTTTCGATATATTTGTAAATATGCCTATATCAAAATTCATATATTTTACTCTATTTAGCTCTAAGGCATGTGACGACACTTCCATTACACATGTATCTATATTATCTCGCTTCATTTCATGTAATATGCTATGAAGAATCAATGAATTTGGAGTAGTGTTATCTATATTTATTGATTTTTCACCAATTAATACCCCATTTGTCCCTATTATTCCTATTTTATCTGAACATTGTTCAAATATACTTTTTAAAAGATATGTAGTAGATGTCTTTCCATTTGTCCCAGTAATTCCTATCATATTTATATCATTCCATGGTTTATCATAGAAATTGGAAGAAAACTTTGCCATAGCTTCCACTGAATCTTCAACCTTAATTAAAGTTAAAGATTCAGTTATATCTACATCTTCTTCTGCTACTATAACGATTGCACCATTTTTTATTGCATTTTCTATGTAGTCATGACCATCAACTGTGTATCCTCTTTCTGCAATAAACATATCACCTTTTTCTACCAGCCTTGAATCATTTTTTATTCCTTTTATATCTATATCTTTTTCCCCAATTATATTATGTGTTTTATAGCCATCTATAATCTGTTCTAAATTCATATATATACCTACCTTTTCCTTATTTATAAATCTATTAAGTTAAAGACAACTCAAATAAGTTGCCTTTAACTATATTACTCTTCTAGTTCTCCAAATTCAACTACTATTTTTGTATTCTTAGTTATTTTTTCTCCTGGCAATGGATTTTGATTTATTGCATTGCCTTGACCTTTAAATTCATAATTTAAATTCATTTCTTCAAGAATTTGAATTGTCTCCTCTCTAGACTTACCCGTTAAATAAGGAACCTGTATTTCAGCTTCTTCTTTTTGCCTTAGATATAAGTCAATTATAGATCCTTCTTGTACTTCTGTACCTGGCAGGGGAAATTGATCTATTACTTTAGATTCAGCTATTGTTTGGACATATTCTGTAGTGTATTTCAAACCAATATTATTTAATGATTTCCCTGCTTCGCCAATCTCCATGTTCCTAACATCTGGTACAATAACCTTATCAGGTATCTTTTCTTTTTCTTTTTCTGTAAATTGTGGAGTCGTTTCTAAATATTTCAAAGTTTCATTTATCACGTTTTTTGCAACTGGTGCTGCAACAGTACCCCCGTAATATTGTCCAGTGCTAGGTTCATCTATAACTACTAATACAGCAATTTTAGGATCATTTGCGGGAGCTAAAGCTATAAATGATGCCATGTATTTTCCTTGTACATACCTACCATCTACTATCTTTTGAGCAGTTCCAGTTTTCCCACCTACTCTAAATCCAGGTATATATGCATTAGATCCGGTGCCTTCTGCAACTACACTTTCCATCAATTTTAGCATTGTACCTGCAGTTTTCTCCGATAGCACCTTTCTCCTTATTATAGGTTCAAATTTCTTTTTTACTACTCCTTCTTCATCTACTAGTTCTTTTACTAATCTAGGTTCCATTAAATTCCCACCATTGCCAAAAGAAGATACCGCTGTAATAAGTTGAATCGGTGTAAGTGCTACACCATAGCCATAGGACATGGTAGCTAAATTAACTTCTTTTATATTCTCAACACTAATTGGAATAATTCCTTTTTGTTCGCCATTTAAAGCTATATTAGTGTTTTCTCCAAAACCAAAGGCTTTTATGTATTTGTAAAACAAATCTTTTCCAAGTCTTCTTCCAGTATTTATAAAAACAATATTACATGAATTATTCATACCTTCCATAAATGTCTGATTTTCATGGGCCCTCGTGCATCTGTATGGCCCCCCTTGTATATCTTTTAAAACTCCTCCACAATAAAATTGAGTTTCAGGAGTTACTACATTTTCTTCTAACGCAGCTGCAGCAACTATAAGTTTAAAAGTTGATCCTGGCTCATAAATATCATTGATAGCAAAATTTCTCCAAGAATCAAACCATTGTTCTTGTAATTTATCAGACGGTAAATTCTCCCACTCTGCCTTTTTTGTATCATCTAGGGGAATTCTAGGATTATTTGGATCATAATCTGGTTTATTAGCCATAGCTAAGATATCACCAGTTTCTGGTTCCATTACTATAACTGTTACATTTTTTGCTTGATTGAGCTTTGCTGCTTCCTCAGCAGCCTTTTCTGCGAAATGCTGTATGGTCTCATCTATAGTTAAGACAACAGATAATCCATCTGATGGACTATATATTTTTTCCCCATCAAAAGGAAGTTGTCTTCCAGGTGCATCAGTAGTTTTTATCCATTTCCCTGGGGTTCCTGAGAGATAACCATCATATGTTCGCTCTATTCCATATTGCCCAATATTATCTATATCTGTAAAACCTATTATATAAGATGCAAAATTTCCATATGGATAATATCTCCTATTGTCATCTACGATTTCTATCCCCGGAAGATCTAGCTTTCTAAGTTCTATAGCTTCTTCTCTAGTTACCCATTGTTTAATTCTTTCCGTTCTTATGTTTTTAGTTATTTTTTCATAAACAAAATCTTCATCTACGTCTAATACTCTGGCAACCTCTTCTGCTATTTGTTTGGGATCACCGGTTTTTATATCTGCTGGACTTGCCCATACTGTTGATGCACTTATACTTACAGCAAGCTTTTGCCCTTTTCTATCGTATATTATTCCTCTTTTAGACTTTATGGTTATTCCCTTTGTCCACTGCCCAATGGCTCCCTTTTTAAGCTCTTCTCCTTTAATTATCTGCAAATATCCAAGCCTAAGTACTAAAGCAAAGCTTATAAAAGCTGTAACTACAAAGACAAATAAGAGCCTTTTCTTTGATGAATAACTAGGTTTTGCCAAAATTATACCTCCTAAAAAAAGTTTCCAATTTTGCTAATGATTAAATTCAATGAATTTGATGTCTTTTCATCTTTTGCATTACTAGAAGCATAATCTACTGTTACATACACTACTTGATCTTTAGTTGGATAATCCATACCTAACTTATACTTTGCCTGTTCTGCAATATTAGGTGACGATTTCAAACTTTCAAGATCTCCTATTAGATTTATTTTGTTCTTTTCTAATTCTGATTTTTCATATTCTAATTTAGTTATTTCTTGCCTGACCTGAGTTATATTTACATATCCAAATAAAATAAATAAACATATTCCACAGATCATTATTGGAACACATAAATAAAATATCTTTACAAGACTATTGTTCTTCTTTTGAACAGCTTGAGCTCTTTTGATTTTCTTATTTCGCTCTTCGATAACATTCAATTGCTTTTCAGGGTAATATTTAAGTTCTCTTGCTAACAATTTATTCGCCCCTTTCTTATTTTAGAACATCTAGTTTTTCTGAAACTCTAAGTTTGGCAGATCTCGATCTTGGATTTTCTTTGAGCTCCTTCTTAGAAGCTACTATTGGCTTTCTAGTAATTATGTTTATTTCTCTTTCTTTATTGCAAATACACTGAGGGAACTCAGGTGGACATATACAGTCTTTATATAGTTCTTTAAATTCATTTTTAACTATTCTATCTTCTAGTGAATGAAATGTAATGATAACTAACCTACCTCCAGGATTTAAAAGCCTGACCATCTTTGGAATAGATTCTTTTAATACATCTAGTTCTCTATTTACCTCTATCCTTATACCTTGAAATGTTTTCTTAGCTGGATGATGTCCATCTTTTCTCACCTGCTTTGGTATTGCTTTTTTTATCACCGTAACTAATTCCAAAGTCGTTTTAATCGGCTTGATTTGCCTTTCCTCTACGATAAATTTTGCAATTCTCTTAGCCCATCTTTCCTCTCCATAGTTAAATAAAATATCATTTAATTCTTTTTCTGTATATGTATTTACTACATCATAAGCAGTAAGAGAACTTGTCTTATCCATTCTCATATCCAGAACAGCATCATTGTTATGAGAAAAGCCCCTAGATTTTTCATCCAATTGATGAGATGATACTCCTAAGTCAAGTAATATCCCATCTACCTTTTCTATCCCAAGTTTACACAATACCTTATCCATGTTTTCATAATTCTCATGTACAAGTATTGCTTTTTCTTTATAATCCTTTAATACTTCTTCCGCTTTCTTAAGTGCATTTTCATCTTGATCTATACCTATAAGCTTTCCTCTTGTAAGTCTTTTTACTATCTCAACTGAATGACCAGCACCTCCCAAGGTACCATCTACATAGATTCCATCTTCTTTTATATTTAATCCATCTAATACCTCTTCTAATAAAACCGATATATGTTTAAATTCCATATAATCCCTCCGATTATATACCTAATTCAAGCATTTTTTCTGAAATACTCTCATAGCTTAAATTTTCATCATTATTGTAATCGTCCCATTCATCCCTATCCCAAATTTCCATCCTAGTAGATACTCCTATAATGATAGCTTCTTTATCTAGTTTAGAATGCTTTCTAAGGTTGGCTGGAATAGTTACTCTTCCTTGCTTGTCCAAGCCACATTCACTAGCTCCTGCAAAGAAAAATCTTATAAATGCCCTTGCATCTTTATTTGTAAGTGGAAGTGTTTTAAGTTTTCCCTCTAATACAGCCCATTCAGATTTAGGATATACAAATAAACAGTTGTCAAGACCCTTTGTCATGACAAATTCATCCCCTAGTTTTTCTCTGAATTTTGAAGGAATGATGATTCTTCCTTTGCTATCTAATGTATGTTCATATTCTCCAATAAACATATATATCACTCACCTCGTATATATTACACACCACTTCTCTCCACTTCGCACCACTACTTACTATTTTATACTATATTTAGAAATTATTCCACCCCTTTATAAAGACATTTTTTTACCTTTTATCTGTTTTTATCTAAAAATAACAAATTTAGTCCTTTATACCTACATACAAAAATAGTCTGGCAAATATTTCACCAGACTATTTTTCAATAGTTTTTTACTATTTTTAAAGATTATTATTTAATTTTTCTTTTCTCCTTTTATGAAAAACATAAGATGCGGTAACTACACCTATTAAGCTTACAAGTTGTGCAACTCTAATCTGTCCAAGCATCAAGCTGTCTGTTCTAAGGCCTTCTATAAAAAATCTAATAAAGGAATATAGTGCTATATAAAGTAAAAAAACTTCACCTTTAACTTTCTGTTTCTTTCGACCATACCATAAAAGAAAAAAGAATACACCAAAGTTCCAAATAGATTCATATAAAAAAGTAGGATGAACTTTTACACCGTTTACCATAATACCCCATGGAAGATCTGTAGGCCCTCCATAAGCTTCTTGGTTTAAATAATTGCCCCACCTTCCAATCCCTTGACCGAGTATGAGACTAGGTCCACATGTATCTGCAACAGTCCAGAAATTTATTTTTTTAATTCGTGTAAAGATAATCGCTACTATAATCGCAGTAATTATTGCTCCATGTATAGCTAATCCACCATTTCTTATATTAAGAGCCTGAATTGGATTGTCTCTGTATAAATCCCAACTAAAAATTACATAATATAACCTAGCTCCTACAAGGCATAAGGGAACTTCCCATATAAGTAAATCTAAAATTACTTCCTCATCAAGCCCCAGCCTCTTAGCCTCTCTAAGCGCAATAATGGTACCGATGAGTACTCCCATGGCAATTAATATGCCATACCACCTAACTTCTAATCCGAATAATTGAAATGCAATTGGATCCATAATAAAACCACCTTTACGATTTTTTCACCTCAAATAGTATACCATATCTTGGATTTATTTACTATTACTCAAGGGATTTATTATAGATAAAACTACATTTTCCTGTTTGAAATGTTCTTTAAATCTATCTAATATATCCTTGTATTCTATGGATTCTAAAAGATCCAAATAATCTATCAGTAAAAAATCATCGAAATAAAGATCTACGAAGTTGTTTGCCAAGAATTCAACTGAATTACATCCCATTAAAAAATCTCCTATAGTGCTTTTCTTCATTCTCTTAAAATCTTCTTCAACTAAAATCTCTTCTACTGCCTTTTTTGACATATTTAAAATTCTGTCATAGACAATTTTAGGTTGCTTAGACTGTCCTACTATTAATGAATGTCCATAAGATTGTTTCCCTGTATAATAAGCTCCAAAGCTACTATCTATTAAGCCTTCATCATATAATTTATTATAAAAAAGAGAGCTAGAGCTAAATAACATTTCTAATATTAAATTTGTAACTACATCCTTTTTTACTTGTTTTTTTCCTGTTAATCCAAGGAAATTGTCCTTGAATCCCATGTAAAAAATTGGTGTTGAGATCATCATTTCTTCTTCTACTAATTTAGTTTTTATCTCTTCTGTTTCATTTCCATAGTTTCTATCTATAGTTTCTGCTTTTACATAATCTTTTCTTTCCGACTTTTCTACAGTCTTAATAATATCATCAAAAGACAAATCACCAGAAATTACTAAGACCATGTTAGATGGATTGTAAAAGGTATTATATGATTTATATAATAATTCTTTATCTATTTCCTGAATACTATCTACAGTTCCAGCAATATCAATTTTTACAGGATGTTCTGTATACATTGCATTTAAAGCGTTAAAAAACACTCTCCAACTTGCATTATCTCTATACATATTTATTTCTTGAGCTATTATGCCTTTTTCCTTGTCTACATTTTCATCTGTAAAATGAGGATGTTGAACAAACTTTATTAAAGTTTCCAAGTTTTTATGAAAATTATCCGTTGTATTAAAGAGATATGCGGTTTGATTGAAGTTTGTAAAAGCATTTACATCTGCACCATAGTCTGAGAACTTATCGAATATATTTTCATTTGGCTCTTCAAATAACTTATGCTCTAAAAAATGAGCTATACCTTCAGGCACTTCAATTGAATTTTTTTCTCCTATAGGAATAAATATATTATCAACCGAACCATAATTAGTTGCAAATATGGCGTATTTTTTTGTATATCCATCTTTTGGGAAGAAGTAAACCTTTAGTCCAGAATCTAATTCTTTAAAATATAGTTTTTCATTTATTTTATCTTTTTCGTATATTTGTATATCCAAATTTTCTTCCTCCTATTCTTCTATCTTTGAATTTTTCATAAAGTATATTGTATCTAAGACAATTTTTGAAGATGCTTCTATTATATCATCTTTTGTTACATCTTCTATATCACTCAATATCATTTCTAAGCTTCTATTGTCTCCACTTAACTTTTGACTAAAGAAAAACTCTGATATAAGAAATATACTGTCTTTTATAGATTCTATCCCAGATTTAATTGATTTTTTTGATATTTCTATATCTTTATCTGTGAAATCTCCATTTTGTAAATCTTCAACTTGTTTTTTCACAATCTCTACTGTCTTTTCAAAATTATCAAATTCAATTCCACCGTCTATGAGCATTATTGACTTGTATTTAAATATCGTGGAATTAATGTAATAGGCTAAGCTTTCCTTTTCACGGACATTTCTAAATAGTTTTGAATTTGGTCCACCACCTAGTATATCTGAAGCAAGTAATAGACCATTATATAATTTATCTTGATAAGGGATGCCTGTTCTGTATCCTAAGACTAGTTTGCCTTGAACTACATCTAGATTTTCCTTTACCATGTTTTTAGTTTGTACTCCTGTTATTATCTTTTCTAACGGTACATCTACTATCTTATCTCTATCTAAATCTATGGATTCCTTTAAATTTTCTATTAATTTTTCATCATATTGTCCTGTATAAAAAACTTCTATTGGCGATGTGCTTATTATCTCTTTATAATGTCTATATAGCACATTTCCATCTATATTCTCTAAATCATCTATATTACCTAAAGAATATATACTAAATTTTTCATTTTTGCACATTTCTTCGATACATCTGTCTATTGCATAAGACCTTTTATTATTTATTCTTCCCTCAATTTTTGTCTTTAGGTTCTCTTTTTCTTGATTTACATAATTCTCTTTAAAATAATCATCTTCTACAAGGGGACTAAATATTATAGACTTCAGCAATCGTAATACATTATAAATATAGTCTTTATCCTGGACATATTCTCTATTTACAGTTTCTACACTAAATCTTAAAACATGCCTTTCGCCTCTTTTATTTACACCTATGCTCAATTTTGCACCATAGTTTTCTTCTAATTCTCTTTGTATTTTTAAATTTGTATCATATTCTTTTGTTCCTCTTTTAAGAACTAATGGTAATAATGCATTCTTTGTTACTTCATCTTTTGATAATGGTCTTATAAAATAATAGCTAAGCAAGCTACTCTTGAATTTATCTGCTTTGATTAAATTTAGACCTATCCCGTTCCCAATATTAATTCTCTCTGATTTTAATGTCAAATCGATTCCTCCTTTTTCCAAATATATCCTTAATATACCCAAATTATTACTTATTATTATATTTTATCTCTGTTGATTTAAAACAAATACAAATAACCCCATCTTGAGAAAGGGTTATTTGCCTTTGTTTGCCATATCTATCACTCTATTTATATTATCTACCTGTGTATCATAAGGTATTCCTGCCATTAAATCAATTACGATATCAATCACTTCAGTAAATACTTTGTCGTCATCAGTTACTAGAACATCTACTATGTCCTTGTCTCTTTCCATTATTATACTTTTAATTAAATCACATGTCTCGTCATCTAAGTCTACATCATATGACATAACTACTGCAATCAATGCCTTTTGATTGAATATAATTGATGATGCATCATCTATCCCATATAGTTCTACAACATGGTCAGATATATCTTCAGATCTCTCAAGAATTGAATTATCTTCTCCAGACACCTGTATTGGTATGTTCTTCACTTCTTCCTTTGCTATTTCTTGACTTCTATTACACCCCATTTGAAAAATAGTTGATAGCGATAGAATTAATAATAAAATTTTTTTCAATATTATCCCTCCTTGTTATAGTTTTGCTATTTATACAAATTTTATAACAAGAATATGAAAATTTATTTTTTTAATTCTTTTGCAATTTTAACACCTGAACTAGTACCTATTCTAGTAGCTCCTGCTCCTATCATTTGTTTTGCAGTTTCAAGATCTCTTACTGCTCCAGATGCCTTTACTTCTATATCTTTTCCTACTGTGTTTTTCATCATTTTTACATCTTCAATTACTGCTCCACCTGTTGAAAATCCAGTTGAAGTTTTTACGAAGTCTGCACCTGCTTCTTTAGCTAATTCACATGCTTTGATTTTTTCATCATCGTTTAAAAGGCTTGTTTCTATAATAACTTTGACTAAAGCTTTCCCTTTAGCTGAATCTACTACTGCAGATATATCCTGTTTAACCACTTGGTAGTCTTTGTCCTTTAATGCTCCAATATTGATTACCATATCTACTTCATTAGCGCCATTTTCTATTGCATTCTCAGTTTCAAATGATTTAACTTCTTTTGTATTTGCTCCTAGTGGAAATCCTATAACTGTAGCAATTTTTATATTTGTATCTTTTAATATGTCCTTGCAAGTTCCTACATGATATGGATTTACACAAACTGCTGCAAATTCATACTCTATCGCCTCTTCACATAACTTTACAATTTCATCTTTTGTTGTATTTGCTTTAAGTGCTGTGTGATCAATCTTATTTAATATGTTTTTCATTTTGCCTCCCTATTTAATTAATTCAACCATGTCATTGTTTTTAATACCGCCTGCATTTCCCTCTTCAACATCTACATGCATTTCCAAAGCAAAACTATCTGCAACTCTAACTAGTACATTTTCAAACACTAACCCTCTAGATCCTGGTACTCTAATGCTTACTATATCATTATCTTTTACTCCAAAGTCTCCTGCATCTGTTGTGTGCATGTGTATGTGTCTTGCAGCAACTATAAGACCTTTATCTAGCTCTACTTCTCCCTTTGGGCCAACTAATTTAGCTCCTGGGGTGTTTTCTGTATCTCCAGAATTTCTCACTATAGGCTTTATCCCCAAAGTAATTGCATCTGATACTGAAAGTTCAAGTTGAGTATCTTTTCTAACTGGTCCTAATACCCTAACACCAGATATTGTTCTCTTTGACCCTACTACATCTACCTTTTCATCACAGGCATACTGTCCTGGTTGTGATAAATCCTTTACTTTAGATAACTCATAGCCTTCTCCAAATAAAACATCTAAATCTTCTTGGCTTAAATGTATATGTTTATTAGATAAAGCTATTGGCAGTTGATTTTTCATTTGCATCCCTCTTTCTTGTTTTATATTTCTTATTTTCATTATAAGTCTTTGTATGTAAAAAATCAAAGTCAATTCCATAATTTGTATGAAAACTTCACACATATTAAAAGACTTCTACCTATGAAGGTAGAAGTCTTTTATATCTGAAATATTTTCCCCTATTTTATATAATTCGTTTTTTACATCTTTTCTCTCAGCTACAGGATCATTATCTGTATTTGATACAAAGTAGTTTCCATTGTACTTTGCATTTATAGCTCTAAAAAAGTAATCCATTACATATATAGATCCATTAAACTGATCGTGTGCAAAAGGTGCACCACCAGTAGATAAAAATATTCCTATTCTATCGTCTGTGTTTTTATATTTTTCATTTAATGAGTATTTAATAGACCAATATTTTTGACATCTATCTATCATAGATTTAGCCATACTATTGACCGAGTTAAAGTAGATAGGTGTAGCTAATATGATAATATCACTTTTATCAAATTCACTGTATATATCATCCATACCGTCCTTTTTTGCACATACTCCAGATTTACCACAGTAATCACACCCAGTACAATCCCCTATGTTTTTATCTTTCAAGTATATCTTATTTATTTCCACATCATTTTCTTTTATTCCATCTAATAGATAATCTAATAGTACATCTGTATTTTTACCTTTTCGCGGACTTCCCATCAAAGCCAAAACCTTTTTCATAAGATCCTCCTATATGGCAACTAATCGTTTTAAGTGTTTTATAAGTGTTCTGATGATAAAACTATGAAGTGGTATGTTTACAAATGCTGCAATTACCCTGCCTGGAAGTAATACCATAAAACCTTTACCATATAAACTAGATAACCAAAGTGTATTAAGTCCTAGAGATATGATTACAATAGATATAGAAACTGTTAACACTATTCTTTGAATGGTAAAAGGATTTCTCTTATCTCCTATGGCTTTAAAATACACGCCAAACAATCCAGGTATTACACCCCATAGCACTGAGCTAAGCATAAATCCAGGATGAAATGCTCCTTGCGGATTTATCATTACACCGATTGCATCTGCAGCTAGTCCACTTATTCCACCTATCACTGGCCCAAATAGCAGACCACTCATCATAAGAGGTACTTCTCCAAAACTAATTCTGAGTGTAGGCATACCTGCAAGAGGTATAAAGAAATATAAAAATCTTGTCATAGCTATTGATATTGCTACTAGAAAAGCTGCTTGTACTAACTGAGTCGTGCTCATTGTTCTCTTATTCATTTTTTCTCCTCCTTTACTTTTGTCAATGACATCACTGTCACACTAAAGATAGGGGATACTTTAATGGTTCAGCGGATGCGGCAAAGAATCGCAGAAGATTTTCCTTCGTTTAAGGGCAACTTCCCATCCCCTAACACTTAACGCTCTTTACCTACTCTGTCGAGTTAACATTTACATTATACATCAATATCTCTATCAAGTAAACCATCGTTATCTTTCTCACTAACATATTCTGTCAATTTTCGACTTGCAATAAAGCTTGCTAGTATAAAGATTATTACACCCATTGATTTATAATAAAGTGAATACTCAACAAGATATGATGCAATTAAAAATATAATGGCTAAAGTATATAATTTTAAGGCCTTTCCTTTTGCATATATATCAACACCTTGTTTAAATACTGCCCTTCTTTCCTTGTATTTCTCCATTACATAGTCATCTAAATCTTGATCTTCTTTTAGTGCACCTTCTTCTATTAGTTTCTCACGATATTCTTTTTTTATCTTTTTTATCTTCGCACTCTTTATTTCTTCAAGTTTTCCACTAAATGTTTTTCTTAGATATAAACTTATTCCTATTGTCAATATAAATGAAATAAAAATGCGCTTTATAAATCTATCAATGATGAAAAAAATTAAAAAAAAGATTGCTATTGCCAACGCCATTTTATCAAAAATATAAGCCCTTTTTGCTTTTCCATTTTTCATTTCTTTGATATAAAAATTATCTAATATCCTCTTTCTGTCTTTGTCGTCCATATTTATCACTATCCCTTCTCATGATTATATACAATACACCTTGTATTATAGTCAAGAAAGTTACAAAAAATACAACTATCCTAATAGCCATAGTCATAAAGAAATCTTCAGGCAACATCTGTATCAGTAAATCTGTCTTTGGATCTAATAGCCAAAGATCATTTGTAAAAAAGATATGATGAAAAATAGTGAAGTATTTGTTAAAATTAGAATAAATCATTATCGTCAATCCTATTAATATTATCCAGTTTGAAAAGATTCCCCAAAAAACAAATTTCACATACCTTTTTTCTTTGTTTATATAGAAATAAAAAGTGGAACTTATAATTAAAATAATTGATATATTTTTAAGAAGTCTACCTAATATAAATAGCTCTTTTACATCTTCCATATGTAATATTTCTTTATTATTAAAATCTGCTTCCAATATTTCTTCAGATGCCTTCTCATCCAGATATAAAATCAAATTTTCTGCTATCCCTTCAAGTTCATTGAAATTTCTCCCAGTAATTGTATTAGCATTGTGTTCTTTAAATGACTTGCTATATAAATCTAAATTAAATGCATTTAATTCTACTGATATTAACAAGCAAAATAATGATATAGCTATGATAAGTAAAACTCCTAGTATTTTCTTCAAATTAATCACTCCAATTATTTATTTAAATACATAATATCATATTTTATAAAAAATAATGCGAAGCAATTAAATTTTAATCGCTTCGCATAAACTACGACATAGCCTTTTCCAATTTATTTAAATGTTTGATAGGGAAAACCCTTAGAAGTTCTTTATACTGCTCGACAGATAGACCCTTTACTGAAGTGTAGATGTTAATCTTAGTATCAAGATCTGCAGATATAAACCTTTCTTTTATTTCGTAAAAGTTGTCATTAGGTTCCATAAAATTCCTCCTATTTTCTTATATATAAATATTATGTTGTAATTGCATTTTATTTATACATGAAAAATCTCTAGTCCCTATTATGATGGACTAATTAAAAGTGATCCGCTATTTCTTTGCTCCATTTTAAGGCTTGTAAATACAATTCACATAATTTATTTTTATCTATTTCTATTTCTAACGCTTTGACTTGAACTTTTGCCCAATCGCCTCTTTCATATGCCAGTATAAGATTCAAAATAGGCCTTATCTCTCCCTTTTTATATATAAGTGCTTGTTTTATACTCTTTGATATCTCAATACCTTCAAGTGTCTTCTCCATAGGCTGGTCCAATATTGCATCTAATGTAGAGAATAAACACATCATGGAAACTTCATAACGTCTAGATTTGAATTTACTACGATCAGCTATTATTTCTCCCAATTTAGATCTTGTAAGTGCAAGTTTTGTAAGTTCCATAGGTTTGTCTATTGATAAATCTTGTAACATTAATATATTTATCCATCTCTCTATTTCTTTAAATCCCATGAATATCAAAGCTCTTTTAATTGAATCTACTATATCATCTGTTTGCCGATTTTTAATCATTCTTAAAAGTCTATATGCTAAATTTACATCTGTTTCTATTATCTCTGCTAAATTTTGGTATGAAGGTTCTGGTTTTTTTAATTCAGATATAAGTCTTGCATAATGAAGTTTGGTAGTTTTTTTGTCATTTTGCTTACTAATTATACTAGGCTTACTAAAAAAATATCCTTGAAAAAGATTAAATCCCATAGCTTTTGCCTTTTCATATTCTTCTTTTCTTTCTATCTTTTCTGCTAATAGAATTTTATTTTCACAAAGTGCTATGTCTACTTCTCTTTTTATACTATCTAATGGC